>NZ_QFXN01000138.1:0-14726 GCF_003144775.1 Enterobacter sp. CGMCC 5087
ATCCTTGCGGTCAGCGAAATAAAAGCGACCGTTTCCGGCTGCGAGATGGATTGTCCAGAGAATGTCCTTGTGGCTTTTCCCTTCCCGGAATCGCAGGCCATGCCCGCGGATATAACCTGAGCGGATAATCTGCAGCCACAGGTAATGCGGCCATTCGCGCTGTTTCACGCAGTGACGTATCCACTGCTGGCCGGTAAGCGTCTGGCCGCTGGGTTGTTTGTTGTGCACAGGGGAGCGAGGGTGACCCGTGCTGTTGGCACGCCAGCCATTGAACACGACGACATCGGCCTGCGCTTCCCGGGCAGTGTGCAGCCGTTCCCGCAGAAAACCGTCAGCTATCCGGTCATCAGCGTCCAGGAATACCACCCACTCGCCGCCGTGAACCGCCAGGGCAGCGTTACGTGCGGCATATACACCCTGATTTTCCTGGTGAATAAGGACCAGCCGCTCATCGGTGATGGCGCTGAGTATGGTCCACGTTTCGTCGGTAGAGCCGTCATCCACGACTATCACCTCCATGCTGAGCGATTGCTCACTCAGGAGCTTATGCACCAGATAACCGATGGAGGCCTGCGCATTGAAGGCCGGGATAATGACGCTGACATCAATTTCAGGCTTCATACCGGGCTACGCTTTCCCCTGGCTGTCATCTTTCTGACGCCTGACGGGGATAATGTGTTTTTCCCTGATTTCCTGCCCGGTATCAAATAAGCACTCGTCGCAGAATTCTTTATCGAGCCCGAAAATCCGGTCCAGAACACACCTTTTCTTATTACAACGTGCGCATTTTTTCATCACACCATCCGTTAGGTTATTTCGCTGCCCTGTTCGCAGAACAAAAGGCAACCGCCCCTCGTTAAGACAGGAAATGAATTGATAAACAATCAGTTAAATTTGTTTTCGGGATTCTGGCACAGGGACTGCACGGAGGGATAATTCATTTTGCAGATCAATTTTCGAAAATCGATCGGCTACATCGATCGATGGTTGCCCCCCACCGTTTTACATCCCCCCGTAGTCCTGATGGACACACAACCCCGGCCCGCATTCGTTGCGGGCCTTTTCTTTTTATGGAGATTTAACATGCAGACAGAAGCCGAAGTACTCACCGACCACACCGACGTGATTTGCTCCACCAGCATTGAGCGCATTGTTACCGGACGTAATGCAGCGTTGAGCCTGACAGAAATCCTTATTCATCAACTTAATGATATTTCTGCAGTCACCGACAGTATTGGCGGGGGCAAAGCGAATGAATGGGGAGTGCGGCAATACCGTTACGACTGCTGGCTGATGGAGAAACCCGAAACCGCGATGAAAGCCATCACCCGCAATATTGATCGCGGTATCTGGAAAGACCTGATGAAGAAATCGGGGATGCTGAGCCTGATGGATGCTCAGGCCCGTGATGAGTGGTACAAAAACCTTGAAGGGGAGGATATTCCGGCTGTCAGCGAAGCCAACATTCTGAGCACATTTGAGCAACTGCATCAGAGCAAAGGTGAGGTGTTTGAGCGAGGAGTCATTAACGTATTCAAAGGCTTAAGCTGGGACTACAAGACCAATTGCCCCTGTAAGTTTGGCGCGAAAGTCATCGTGACGGGACTGGTCAAATATGACCGGTGGGGATTTGGGCTTAACTGGGGCTGGCAGCGTGACCGACTGGCAGACCTTGAGCGTATGCTGATGCTTCTGGATGGCAAACCTGTCCCCGACAACCGCGCTGACGTTAGCCGCCGATTGGGCGATCATATCCATGAGAACAGGCACAGCAACCGTTACGAGGATGAGATGTTTGCGATCAAGTACTTTCAGAAGGGAACAGCCCATATCAGCTTCAAACGACCAGAGCTGGTTGATAAGCTGAATGACATCATCGCCCGGCACTATCCGGGGGCGCTGGCGGCAAGGTGAAATATATAAAAATTCTGTCAAAGATGTTATCTTTGACTACGGGAATGAAAGCTATAAAACTTGTATTCATACCCTAAACTCTGCACTCCCCTCAACCTCTAGAAACTCCTGTCAAAAGTAACCAAAACAAGATGAGGGCACGATTGCGGGTATGATTAAAAACAAACCTTTAAATACCAATAAAAAACAATGCATTAACATCGCAGTTTGATTCCTGCAGGGGACACTTTATCCTCCCACTTTTTCCAGTACATTCGTTTGTCCACCGCCAGAATTCACTGAGCAGAAGAATCCTGTTTTATTTGAGCGTAACGCGTTGCCAGCTGTTTAAGACGCAACTCCAGTTGAGTCTTTTCTGCTTCAGGAAGCGCATCTCCTGCTGGGTGCTGTGACAGGCGCCTGAGTTGTTCTTCAGCCGGTATCGTCTGGTTAAATGACTGTATAGTCGAAAAAACTACGGATTTAAGCTCGCTTACCGTGATGTATTTTCCTTTTTGCTCGTCCAGGCTACTCAGCCGATGACTCAGTTGCTGAAGCGTCATCATTCCCTGATACCAGCTGTTCATTGCGTCGACAGGTAACGCTGCCGCGTTAAATTTTTGCTGCCACTGCATTGTGAGCGGTTTCGCCTCCTCCGGCCATAATGTCTGGAGCTGCTTTAACAGCTGAAGGCTGTAGGAAATATTCCAGTCAGGAGGCAGTTTATCCAGGCGGGCAAGCTGCTGCTGAGTGTCTGCGATAAAAGTGGACGGTAAACTACCTCGCAGTGTTAACGCGTTTTGCTGCACAGGCGTGAGCACTTCAGGTAACGGAGCCAGAGAGGCAAAAGCCTGAGTCGCCAGGGGGTCGGGTCTGGACAAAGAAACCCATCCCCACGCCGCAGCGATACAAACCACCAGCGTGGAACACATCCCGACAAAAAAGGGCTTCCACTGTCTGACAGGCACGGGGGCTGTCGTGCGATCCTCTCCATTAGGCTGATTTTCCTGATGCACCACATATACCCATTTCACCTCTTCGATCGGTTCGGCTTTCTCCAGAGGCGATTCGCTATCGGGCTTCATGTTCACATTCAAATCGGACGTCTCATTACTGCTTTCCAGCCGTTCAGCATTTGAATGTATTAACGTTCGTAACGTATCGAGCTGGCTAAGGTGTTTAAGCTCAAGGCGCTGGAGCACCGCGCTCAGGCTGGTAAGTAACGCTTCAGCACGATAAAGCTCACTAAGATGGCTGCTGTTGAATGGAAGCATACGCATGCGCTGCTGCAGGCGCTGGCTCAGGCCGCTAAGGATTTCCATACGAGCGTGTTGTGTCTTCGGCCATAAGGTTTCCCACTGGCGGCTAATCAGGGCCTCCAGAATCGCCAGCCCTTCATTCAGGCCAGCTAATCCAGACAGGTGAGTACGGGCAAGGGTGTACCAGGCTGCTGTCTGCAACTCCACACCGTTCTGTTCAAACATTGAGAGACAGAGTCTTTGGACATATTGCCAGTTCACATCAGGGCGAGCAGGATGTGTAAGCTTACTGAGTTCATCGCGGAGGGCGGCATAATCTGGCAGCGTACGCGGGTCGCCGCCGGTTTTTAACGTTATATGTTTGGTCATTCTGCAGGGCCTGCATATCCGTGTCGGTTAATATCGTCAGTTGATGTGTAAAGCAATTTTGCGTGTAGAAACGCAATGACTAATAAAGGAATGAATGTTATTGCTAGGGCAGCAGCGCTAAAATCAGACCGAAAAAAACACCTTCATCAAATAGTTGTCCTGACTGAGGTGATGTATCAGGGGGAGTAAAGATCCAGTCATATACACTCCCCACCCGCATGAACAGGCGTCCTTGAGAAATCGCGCTGTACCCGGAAAAAAAAGTCACCTCGACACAGCCTGCAACTCCCTGTCCATACAGAAATATCGGCATAAACTTAACCGCCCGGTTACCATAACGCAGGACGATACCGGAAATATCAAAAGCCCCACCCTCCACCAGCAGGTCCGGAACATATACCGCCAGTGGCTCTGCATTCAGTCCGGTATCTGTCAGCCACGCGTCCATTTGATCCTGAAGCTGAGCCATTCGCTGGCGAAACGCTGTAATATCAGCCTGACTCTTGCTAACTGCGGGAACAGGTGAAGGTTGTCGCGCCTGCAGCTTCTTCAGGAACTGTGATTTTACTGACATGGTGGTAACTGACCTTATATACGAGGTGTTGTATCGAGATACTGCTGTTGCCTGAGATGCCGCAACAGGACCCATCCTTCGGGCATAAACTCAGTCCCGTAGCGCACCAGGCCAATCCCTTTAAGTTCAGCGTCAATGGCATAGCGCAGCTCGCCGGGAATGTTCTGCTCCAGCAGAACAACGTCTATTTTTTTCAGGCGTGGCTCATATTTGAGCAGAACGGCAGACAATGTCCCCATGAGCTCATGAGCCGTTCCGGGCATCCCCTGCAGGATTTTTGTCATATCGGGCAGCCCGTAATCAGGCAGATGCGCCAGCGTGCCGGCGCGACAGTTGAGAACGCGCTGCATATTGTCCAGAACCGAAAGGATGACCTGGTTTTCTTCTCTGACCTGTTTAAGGTCGAGGCCACCGCTAAAATTTCCGGTTAGCATTTCATACAGCGAAGGCGTGTTATGTCCCTGGGGCATCAGTCGTCCTTAAGCGGTTGCAACATCAGATGGTTCTCGCAGGCTTCCAGAATGCGCGGTTTATCGGGATCCAGATCGCTGCGCTTGATAACCTGCTTCCAGGTGTCGTTGGTCATGTCCGGATGACGAAACAGCCCCACTACCGCGACAAACTGCGCCTCTTCTTCCATCGGCATATCAAGGCTTGCATCCCCCCCCGGTTTTACCACGATATTACGACTGGCCAGCATATCGTCTTTCAGAATGCTGGCATCATCCTGAAGCAATTGCTGATAAACCGTCTTATCGAAGGTTTTGCGGTCTTTGAGCTGGTAAACCCTGACCACGACAGGCTCAGACAGCGAGTTATTTTCGCGAGAGTCTGTGTTCAGAGCTTCGCGCGCGGTGAAATCCAGATGCAGGATTTTAATTTTTTTATAGAACACAGAATTAAACGCCGATTTGGTACCGTCGGTAACGCTCTGCGTCACCCCGCAACCGGTCAGAATAAGCGCCATGAGAGGGATCATCCAGCGCGCGGTTTTAGTTAAATTTGTACGTGACACGTCGGTTTCCTTGTTGTGGTTTCGCGGGCTCCAGCCCGCTGTAATAGCCCAGTTCTGTCGTAAAAGTTTCAGGAATGTCATCAGGATGGCTATCATCTTCTGCTCCCAGCACGCCGTTCATTCCCAGCCAGAAAGGGTTCTCACCCAGCGGGGGGACGGCCAGCAGTCGAACAGACGTCGTCAGGGTTATTCTGGCCTTAAACCGCCAGCCCAGATACACCCGCAGCATCACCAGGAAATCCATGTATAACTGGCCATCCGGTTTCCAGCCTTGCGCCTCGTGTTCGTTGTCCGTCGCAAGAGCAATCAGCAGCTGGCTGCCGGCATCCATCGCTTCGTCACCCAGAGGCGTGTTGCCATCAAGCAGAAAATCTTCGTCACCGTAAAAACCCAGCGGCCTGTCGATCTCTACAGGCCGCAGACAATATGGACTCACCTGCACCGTCGTATCGGGGGCCAGCAGGCACACCAGTGCCTGCATCCCTTCCTGAGTTTTGCCCGGTTGTTGCAGAACTCCCAGCAGGGCCAGAAAGCGCGACACCGGCGTGGCAATGTGATTTGCCGTGCCCGGTATACCAAGCCCCACCAGACCCAATAACGACTGCGAAATGCTGTCGGTTCCGCCGGGCTCAAACGTGGCCGGATAGGAGTATTTACGCCAGACGCGGTAAAACTGCGTCAGGATGCGATGACTGAAAATATCCAGAAAGCCCTGCAGCGCCTCATGCCCTTCCCGGCGCTGGGTGATGTCATCGAGATACGCCGTTGGTAATGGGGAATCGACCCCGTACATCCCCATAAAGGTCGTACGGATAACCGGCGGCTTGCTGTCATCGTATTCATCATATTCGACAGCCTTCAGTTCGCTGGCCGGAAACCCCATTCCAGGGTGCGGTGCAAAGCGTACCGGGTCATCTGCGGGGTGGCTGGTCGATCCCATCAGCGGCCTGTCGGGATTGTTTTTCTCCAGCAGCTGACATAATCGATAGAAGTTAATGCGGTGAAGGTCGGCTTCCAGCCGCGGTGTCAGCCGGGAATGCGGCGGTTGTGCTTCTCTTCCCATTCCAGGCGCTCTCCGGTTGGTTGCAGGATAATAATCAGGCGGTTAAACAGATAGATGTCGGTGTAGAGCGCGAAGAAGCGGCTCAGCATCTCGCCGAACAGGCAGATGTCGCCGCGCCCGGCAAAGCCGTAGCTGTCTAGCGTCACTTCAATCTGCACGCCGCGCACCAGGTATCCCTGCTCAAATCGCTCAGTTTCACTGTGCTTCACGTCGATGATGGCTTCCAGACGACGGCGGTTCATCTCGCCGTCGGTCCACTCGTACAGCGCGAGGGTACCGCGCAGCACATCTGCGTTATCCATCATCGACAGGAACCCGCTGCCGAGGTGACTCAGCACGCGCCAGTGGAAACGGTCTTGCGCAGGTGGATAACAGGGCAGTGTCGGCGCGCACAGGTTACGCACGACGATGCTGGCCGACGTAGTTTTCATCACCGTATCGAGCACGGTACTTTGCAACGCCCGTCGCGGCAGCTGGCCGTTGGTACCGGTGAGCGTCAACGACAAGCTTTCATCTTCCGGAACGGTGTGATTATCAAACGCTTCGCCACCAAGAATAAGCCAGGTATTGTACAGCCCTGACGAACCTCGCCGCACGCGGGTGTGGTAGTAATATTCCGGGGCTTCATGGCGCATCATTCCGCCTTTGTGGCGAAAGCTTGAAAATGGTACGTAGGTATGCTGGCTCGATGACGTCACCGAATCCACCGCATATATTTCGGTGTGCCCATCCTGCACGCGCATCGGGCGCAGCATGTATTCGGTCTGCAGAGAGTTAAGCGTCAGCGGGTCAGATTCCAGCGGGAACAGGTTAATCACCGGCACGCAGTTCAGGCGCAGGTGTTTTTCGGTAAAGTTAAAGTCATGCTCCCAGCGTTCTGCCAGCACCACGTCGATTTCAAACCAGGGAAGCTCAGCCGGGAAGTTGACGCCATCCAGTCCACGCAGACCAGTGAACATGAATTTTTCGCGAAAGGTGAAGTACTCCAGCAACAGCTGATATCCGCTAAAGCTGCTGTTGCCCTTCGGCCACAGGTCATCGTCATCGCCAAATCCCAGAGCGGCGAAGTACCCGTCGAGCGGTCTTCTGTCCATGTCACCTGGCATCCGCAGCCACAGGCGGGCAACATTCATGGTGAAGGCTTCGTGCATGGCGCAGGCCAACGGTGCGTCAGCATTGAAGTAGAACGGGATCTGGCTGAGATCGACACGGCTCCAGTCCGCCAGATGGCTGCAGTTAAAGCGCAGGTTGATGACCGAACGCCCGTCAGGGTCAGTAGACAGGCGAGCGTGTTCCAGCGACAGCGGCTGGAGAGTTATATCTTTAGTTGTGGTGTACCGACAGCGCGTACCCTTTTCACCGATCGGCCGCGAGTTAATCTCGAAACCTTTGACAATACGCATCTGCTCTTTCATTTCTCGCCAGTCAGGGGTGAACTCCACCACCGACATCGACGGTATGGTGCGCAGGTAATGCGGCCACAACAGGCTGACCAGCCCTTCGGTCAGTTCAGGAAGGTCATCATCAAGCTTCTCTCGAAGCCGCCCCATCAGGAAGGCAAAGCCTTCGAACAGGCGCTCCACGTACGGGTCGCGCGCCCCGGCTTTATCAAGGTTGAGCATTGCCGCCTGCTCAGGGTGAGCACGGGCAAACTCTTCACCGGCTTCCAGCAGATAGCGCATTTCAGCGTCATAATAACGCAGGGTTAAATCGTCCATAAGAACCTGAATATATGAATTTTAAAGGTAGGCCGGGCGTTTTACCCGCAAAGCACCGCACTGCTTGCCGGATCGAGCGCAATAAGACCGGCCAGAAGCTGGTCCATCTCAGGCTGAAGCCGTGATTTATCGGTTTCACTGCGTGTGGCTTTCATGCGCAGCAACCGGAGGCGACGCGATTTCACTTCAAACAGCAGCGCCGGTGTCCACTGCGTAAGGGTAATTGATTCCGCAGCACCATCAAGTTCACCCAGCAGATGCAGCGCCAGTTCATTCCTGCCCTTCTGCTCCGCCACGCGAGCCATCAGCAGGCGCAGCAACCATTTGTCTTTCATGGAGTCCGTCCCTGGACGTGTCTGCAGCCAATGCAGTGTGGCATCCAGGCCATCCGTATCCGCTTTTTCCAGCGCTTCCGGCTCGAGGGCCAGAATGTCGTTGCCCGTCTCACTGACAGCACTGACCTGCTCATCACGCCAGCCGGACATATCGTCCAGCACGCTCTGGTTTATCCAGTTGAGCGTGACCTCATCGGCAAACGGCGTTCCGTCATTAAAGGCCAGCGTTTCAAGTCCTGTGAGTCGGCGCAGCAGTCCTTTCAGGTCGGCGGCGATGATATCAGCCAGTACATCCTGCCCCGATTTCATCAGTGCCTGGTGGATATACCACTGCAAATCCAGCCAGAGGTGATTGGCGCCACGCGAAAAAGTGCTGTCCGCCTGCTCCAGTATCTCCAGCCAGCTCTGCTGCAAGTACAACCGCTTAAGCATGGCCCTTTGGTCAGCACGCGGCGGTTCAATGCGTGTTTTCCCCTCGGCATCAGGTGCGGGGATCGCTCTCAGCGTGTCATGACGCAGGCTTTTCATCAGCCGGTGTGCGGGAAGCCAGCCATCGGGTTGTTCACGCAAATACCCCGCCAGGGTACGGGCCTGAGTCAACAAATCCTGACCGGACGTGATGCGGCTCAGGGCTGGAGCGTCATGCTCTGTCGTGTGTGCAGAGGTCTGTGACTGAGGGGTATTACTGGCGTTCTGTGGAACCAAAGCATCCACGCCACCGGCCTTCATCAGGCGGGACTCCAGCGCGCTGTAAAGCGCATTCAGATCCGGACATGACGCTTCTGGCTCAGCGTCCAGACTGCTGTGGATGAGCAGCAGCGCACCGGTAGTGCGCATAGCATCGTCGCGTACCACTTCAGGCCACAAGGACAGGCTATCAAGCAGACGAGAGCCTGCAAGCCACTCCAGCGCCGGTTTACGGCTTCGCTCCCGCTGCGGATAAAGCTGCGCTCCGTAGCGTTGCAGTAATCCCGCCAGCAGTTCAAGCCCTTCGGCAAAGCCAGCTTCTCCGTCCTGGTGCAGACGGGCCCAGCAGTAATAGGTCGCAATACGAATATCTTTGGCGGTAGTGGTCAGCAGTTTTTCGGCAAGCGTACAAATCAGCCCGGTATCGATGCCGGAGAGTTTATTGACCTCCTCTCTTATACGCTGGAAATCATCGTCATATCCCGGCTCGTCCCCAGCTGGACGGGTATCGCTGATAGGGGAAAGCCAGGGATGCCAGCGTTCCGTGCGCGCCTGCGCCTGCTGCCGCAGCTCAGTTTCGTCCGCCTGACAAGCGGCAACCAGATTCTGAAGAGTGCTCATCATTCGATTCCATCCATGTCACTGATTTCCGTATTGGCCATCAGAGCCTGAGCCGTGGCCGCGCTGTCAACGCTGAAAATCTGGTCCGGCAGCGTGAAGCCGCGCAGTGCCAGTAATGCCAGCGGCCCGTTGCCCAGCTGTGAACGCAATACCCACTGCAGCGTACTATCATCCGGGGCGGTGAAACTCATCATCCACTGACTGCGGTCAAGCTGCTGCCGTTTGCCCTGATCCAGCCAGCGAATAAAGCCCCAGGTCCCTCGGTAATCCCCGAACAGACGCGCGCCTGCATTGACGGAGGTCCATGTCAGCATCGTTCCCGGCTTGTAAGTCTCTCCCGGCCAGCGGAAGCTTTGCCAGTCGGCCATCTGGTTGAAGTAGTGCAGCTTTTGTCCATCAATTGTTAGCTGCGTCTCCACTACCCGCGGCACAGGACGCGCCTGCAGATCAAAGCTGATGCCCTGACTGCCATCGGTAAACAGAATGTCTGACAACTCGCTCAGCTGGTTAATGGCCCGCAGGAAGGCCGGGTTAAAGCTCAACCCCTGGCTGTTGACCTTATCCGGTACCCACTGGCTGCCTTCTTTGTGAAGCACTCCATTGAGCTCTGTGGTCAGGAATCGATCTATGCGCCCACTGTCTTTACGGATGAACTCTGCCAGCATCGGCAAAGAGGCGTCACTCTTGCTCGCAGCGAACGGGAAGCGCCCGTCAAAGGCGGTGCGCCAGTTCGCCACCACGGAGCGGCTCCATTTGTCATTCAGGCTCGCCGCCGACGGCTGGAGTACGGTCTCCCAGGCCTGGGTCAGCGGCTGCACAAACATCGTGCTACCAAAACCACTCCACTCTTCACCAAGGCTTGCCGAAATCAGACTGCCATATTGCTGGGTGTCGGTCAGATCCACACTTTTTCCCTGAAATACGGTCTGCGCCAGGGTTTGCATCATCTCCTGCGGATCCGAGGCGCTGGCCACCTGCTGCAAGCGAAGACGCACGCGGGTGATACGGGTCAGATAGGTCTGCAGGCTCAGTGAGTTGTCAGCCGACATGACGTTGCTGCCCGTATTTTTGCCGAGAAGCTGAAGCAGCGGACCGAAAGTTTCATCCAGTGGTCCCTGTGGACCTGTCGCAGACTGGTCAATTGCGGGTTTGTCTTTTCCACCAACCAGATCTTTTGCCGATTTGATAATGGAGTCCGAAAGGCCTTCGCTTTGCTGGCCGGTCTGCCCCTGCCAGGCGATGGTGTTCATCAGGGCAATCAGTGGAGACTGGCGGATATCACTCATTAGCGTCAACTGGTCGGTCACATCGGCAATATTGTTCGCAGAATTCCAGCGCAGACTGTTAAGGAAGTTCAGCCAGCTGCCGGCAAAGTCAGTGAAGTAACGCTCTGTCAGGCGTGCTTTGAGCGCTTCCGGCGACATGTCCGCCGATACGGCTTTGCGGGAATCGCTCAGCACCCAGTCGATTTCATCCCGTCGGGAATTTGCGGCCTTTTCGATGGACTGCTGAATCCCCCCTTCCCATGCCTGACGGGTGAACATGCCCGGCACTACTTCATTGGTGGTGAACAGTCGCCGCGCATCGGTACCGCTGGTCATGTCTTCGAGGGATACATCAGCAAAGTTACGGCGTACCGATTTGAGCATGTTCTCGTACAGCGTGCTTTCTGCATTGCGGCGGCCAATCTGCTGCAACAACACCTGGCGGCTCTGGCTAACCAGCTGTGCATCCGGCGTGATTTTCCACTGTGGTTGCTTTGGCAGTTCAGAGATATAGAAGGCCCACAAATCCGGTGACAGGCTTTGCCATAAACCGGTGGAGATCCCCATACGCGTTGGCTGCACGGTTTTCATAGCTTGTGCATAAAACGCGCCGTCGACTTTATCCGGACGGGCCATCATCAGCCATGCTTTAAGCTGGTCATAACCCGGTTTCGCCAGCTGTGCACGCTGGTCGCTGTTGGGTGCAGAGTTTGTCAGCGCGTTGAGCTTTTGCGCCAGGGCAGCATTTGCCGGGTCGCGTATTAGCCGGTTATTCGCCACGCCGTACCACGGCAGCATTGCGTTGAGCAACTGCTGATTATGGTCAAGACCGAAGCGCTGATACCAGGGAGTTCCCTCCTGAACATTGTGCAGCAGGCGGCCGGCGTCGTTTCGCAGTTCATGCAGTGCCGTCAGTTGATAATCGGATACCGAAGGATGTTCAACCAGACTGCGGGCTTTTCCTGCTACAGAGGTAATTTGTCCATAGTTCAACACAAACGAGGCCAACAACCCCGCCCCCCAGAGACCGATGATGGCCGACAGCGTCCAGGCGAGCGTCCGTTCCCATGCCATACCGATACGACGGCCACTAACACGAGTGCAGTCGTCAACGATACTCTGCCATGTCACCGGCAGAGCAAGGGCATGACGTTGTGACTCCAGAACATATTTCTCCGCGTCGGCAGATGCCGCCCTGGCTACTATCTTTGTGGTATCGGCGGTTTTATTCTCCGTCAGGCTGAACATCAGGCCGCGCAGCGGAACGCGTTGCTGAGCGTCGGAGAGCCATGGCAGCAGTTGCTGAGCCCAGCGGGCAATCCCGCCGTCTTTGAGATGCTGGCCCAGACGCAGCAGGAAATCGTGGTTGTTATTCTCAAGCATCTGGTTCACGCCCTGCGCCCGCAGTTTGGGCAGCAGCAGCTCAAGCTGGCGGGTAATGTCGTCAGCTTTGGCACCCAGCGGGAAATTGGCCCCGACCGGCTGTTCAATGCGCTTTGCCTGCGACCATTTGCTGTCACGCAGTTGCCATAACCATACCGGCGCGGAATAACGCAGCAGTTCGCTGATTTTTTCCAGCCCGCGTAAATCGTTATCGCTGATTCGTGGGGTCAGAGTGAGCGACTGCGGCAATACGCGTACAATACCGTCCAGCGGGCGCCCGCGGCGCAGTTTACGCAGCGCAGTGTATTTTTCGCGATCGGGCTCAGAAGCCAGACTGCCGCCATAAATCAGTACGGTACGATTGCCTTCAAGCCACTGCTGCTGTTTCAGGCCTGGAACAAGCTGTTCAATCGCGGCTTCATCGCCAGTAATCAGCAGCAGACGGATTTTGTGGTGCCAGAAGAAGGTGTATCTACGGCGGAGGGATGTTCTGAGAGTCAAATATTCATTCCAGTATTTATTATCCTTTTTCTTTTCCGCCTGAGCCGTTGATTCTTTTCCGGTTGCAACAGTTTTAACAGCTTTATAGTTCCTCTCACCGAACAGGCGAGTGACAATAAAAAATAAAATAATAAATAACACCAAACCGCCAGTCAGCAGCGCACAGGTGAAAAGCCAATATCCTTGCTGTACAGAACCATCCATCACTCCCAGCATTTCGGGAGAGAATTCAAGTAACCAGAAAACCGTCGTTCCCACTACAAAAAGAAACAAAAGAATCAGCCATAGCTGGAACGTTGTATTTTTAAATATTGCCAAAAGACGCGTCACTTCAGTGCACTCCGATCAAAAAGATGATGGCAGTTTTATCAGTCGTGGGAAAACTGGAACCGAAAGTAAACTTATCGGTTCACAGACAATGGATAATGCTGGGGAATTATTTCGTTACAGGGCAAACAGTCATAAACCAGGGAAATATACTTTCGTCCGGAACGTACACAACAAGTTGTGGTGATTTAGACTGTTCAGCCTGGTCGGCAGCAACAGCTATCGCAAGCCAGGGCGAAACATTCCTCGTCAGCCCCGTTTTTAAATCAATATCACAAGGTTCTCCGGCAACAGGAAATCGAACACCAGAGGTTGAGAGCAAGGCGGTTGCTTTATTGCTGACACCCGTGCCCGTTAACCAGATCTGTTTTATCTCTTCTGGAGCAGACTCTCCCCAGTGTAACGCCTGCATAAGCGCGCTACTCATATCCTGGGTAGTCTTCATCTGTTCAGGGCGATGGACCTGAGCCACAACGTTCCGGTTTACCTCAGGTCTTTCAGGTGAACTCATCAATAGTGCTGCCGCTGCTTCCCCGGTACCATCTATGATTTTTTCAGTAAGGTTCAGAGTAATAACAAGCAGGGTCTGCATCGCATCTGGTCTATCAAGCCACGCATCAATCGCCTGTAATCCTTCTCCGCTGATAAAAGTAATACAGAAAGGGTAACCAATGCTGTTTTGAACCAATAGCTGTATTGCACAAAGTTCTTCGGGTGATAAAGATATATCCGGTCTGAACTGAAATAACACAGCAAGGGGGGACTTTTGGGGCATGTGTTGAAATGCGTTTTGTAGCGCAGTCTCCCTTAACAACAAATTTATCCGTTCCTTCACTCTTACCAGCACAGGTAATCCCATATCGCTAAAACTGGCGTGGTGGATAAGCAACTCGCTATTCTCATCCACCTTGGTAGGCAATATGATACCTTCAGGTATTTGCATCTGTTGAGAAATGGATTCAGACGAAATGACATGCGGCAAATGAACTACGTAACCTAACATACCGAGACTACGCTGGCCGGACCGAATATCCTGAGCAAGATCCCACTCCCTGGCCGCATCCCAGCCATCTGCCAGCCATTCTCCTGCAAGATAAAACAGCCAGCGAAACGAAAATGCAACCCCACCGGCAGCCAAGGGGATTCCAAGAAAACAAAACCAGAAAGTAGGCGTATGAGTGGGCGAGTTCATAGGCCAGAAAAGGGCTGTGATCCCCGCTCCGGCCACAATAAGTACAACCAGGAGTATCACCCAGCGCTTAAAGGAAGGGGCAGATTGTCGTTTTGCACGTGGTGGAATACAGGTAAGATCAACGGGCATTATTTACTCGTGGTTGCATTACTTAAAGATGTGATCAGTGTGCATCCACAGGTACATTTGTATCCGTGAAATGCAACTGGTACGCCATTATCCTTCATAGTTGGATGCCCTTCAGCGATAAAAGAAGGGCTATGTCCTAATATTGGACAACTGACCGGATCGTCTTTACGCGCCACACCAATACCAGCAAATTTCATTGTTTTTGAGCCGCCCATAACCTGGCCGCCCGCGGTGGTTTTATCACCGATACGAATGATACCTTTCATCTTTATTCCCTGTGTTTTACTGATGATTTTCTGAAAAGATCTCGCCATGGATGTTCAGGATTACCAGAAGCATCGACCCGATAAGGGTCATCTTTATCAACCCGGCACAGTGACTCAATACTCTCAGGC
>NZ_QFXN01000139.1:0-434 GCF_003144775.1 Enterobacter sp. CGMCC 5087
TATTTAACCGGAATACGTGCACCAGTCTGTTTTTTCTGTCAAAGCGAATGGGGTAATGTGTCCAGGCAAACCATTCTGTTTTTAGAAGCTTGAATGAAAACAGAATTGCCGGAACTAACATTAACGTAAAAATCAAAAGTTCTTTTTCACTTCCCGAAAACTTCCACCTGAGATAAGGAATGGTTCCAATAAGCACAACTAGGTAAAATAGCGAAAATCCAAAAAAACCAATTGCAGCGATTAATCCACCGAAACCCTTCGCTGAGTAATATTTGTCAACTAACTCCAGATAGTGGGAATTTAATGTTATGACTTTCATATCAGTAACTAAAGATTGTCCATCCAGTTCAGTTGTCCGGTGTTGTTTTAGCTGATGCGTTCTCTCTTCATCACTAAGAGACCGGTTTAATTTAAACTTAGGAAAAAGACCGTAA
>NZ_QFXN01000140.1:0-434 GCF_003144775.1 Enterobacter sp. CGMCC 5087
CATTTAACCGGAATACGTGCACCAGTCTGTTTTTTCTGTCAAAGCGAATGGGATAATGTGTCCAGGCAAACCATTCTGTTTTAAGAAGCTTGAATGAAAAAAGAATTGTCGGAATGCAAATTAAGCTCATCAACAAAAGCATTTCTTCACTGGTAGAAAACTTCCAGTCAATATAAGGAACACTCTTAATCAGCACTGCCAAGTATAGCAGTGAAAATCCAAAAAAAACAAAGGACGCGACAAATCCTCCGAAACCCTTCGCTGAGTAATATTTGTCAACAAGTTCAAGATAATGGGTGTTAAGTGTTATAACCTTCATATCAGGGACTATTGATTGTCCATCCAGTTCAGTTGCCTGATGTTGTTTTAGCTGATGCGTTCTCTCTTCATCACTAAGAGACCGGTTTAATTTAAACTTAGGAAAAAGACCGTAA
>NZ_QFXN01000141.1:0-23253 GCF_003144775.1 Enterobacter sp. CGMCC 5087
ACCCCTCCACTCCCAGGGCTAACTTAAGCTCATCCATTTCCATTTTCATGGTTGGCCATACAGGCAGTTCAGCGGCCTCAATCTTTTTATATTCATCTTGTTCTTCCTTCGTATCATTCATGTTAACAGGTATTTTTCGCCATTTACATTGCACCAGCCACTTTTGAATATTGTCGCGATTTTGAAACGCCAGATAAACAGCTGTACCTATTAAAATTGCAACAGCAATAAACGTTCCTACGACAGGTATCGCCCAAATAACAGCGACAGCTAACCAAGCACCAGCAGCCGCAGAAAGACCGTAAGCAACAGCAAGCCCGGTATGTCCTTTATTAAATTCATCATAAGCATGATAAGCATCATATCCCACAGCAATCACCCCAGCCACCACACCAAATGCTTTCCCCACATAACCAACCCATCTGAGAAAAGTTTCTGAGCTGAAAACCCGGAGCCTCGACGCAGCATTGGCAAATAACCGAAATTGTTTAATACCGGTCTCAATAATGCCTAATGTCGTGCTTCCAAGGCCTAACACGCCCGCCCAAAATCGGGAATGCGCTTCTCCCTGATCGGCAGTGAGCGTTTTTTTATTGTGAATATCAGCAGAAATAAAAAGTGCTGCAACCTGAAGAATCCCGGAACATATCCCCAATGTAAATGGCATAGCCTGTCCGGCTTTTGTGACTCCACGCTGGACAGCCCCCTGCCAGCGGCTAAATTGCTGAGCTTCAACATCTGCCGAGGTTCGAAGTAATTTGCTCAATGCAATAGCACGCTCTTTAGGTGGCAGCGATGCCATCTCGTGTACTTTGTCAATATCAACCATGACCAGAAATTTTTTTGTTTCCTCAACTTCCATTGGCAACCCGTCGATTCTGAGTCGTCTTAACTCCCGTCTGATATAATGTCGTAAGCTGTCTTTATTTGCTCTGCTGTCCAGTCCGCTTTCCTTAGCCAGTTGCGTGACCACTTCAGAAACAAAGTGTTTATATTTCCCTGTTTTTTCTAAAGGAACCAGTGCTTTATTTGTTATTGCTCCCATTGCAACTAAACTGCTGTATACTTTGTTTGATTCTAATGCCTGTGCGATCTGTTTTGTTAAGATACCTGAGAGCAATCCGATGAATATCCCCGCCACACCGGCGGCATTGTCACGCATTTTTTCGATACCATCTTTAAAGGCATCGGCGATCCCATTCCAGGGAATGGCAAACCAGTCCGAAAAGCCTTCAGTAGCTTTAGCTAACTTTTCAGCCAGAACATCCTGATTCAATATTAAAGCACGAGCCAGTATATTTGTTACATCTGTGGGTGTCCCTGATAACAAATCATTAAAATGCCGGATGACCCCCACTTTGTCCTGCATCCCGGCAATGCAATAATTCAGCGTCTGGACATATTCAATACCACTTTTCAACTCCTGAGTATCAAAATTATGCTTAAAATATCCCAGCAACACACTGCCCTTTATCCACTCAAGATACATTTCGGTGCGTGGACTTACGACACTGTCGTTATACTGCTGTAAAACTTGATTAAATTTCTTCTGAAAGTCAGCCACTTGTGATGGTTCGTAATATTGTTCATATTTCGCCCACTTCCTTGCTGCTTCAGACTTCACTTTACGATCGCCAATCGAGGTATACATATTATCCGGAACATCACCGTTCACGCTATAGCCAAAGGGGCCATAAAGCGCATTGCGTTCCCGGCTCTCATTCTTCTCAATAGCGTCACGTTCAAACTGACGATTCATTGATTCTTTCAAACCAGTAATTGCAGAAGCCAGAGCAAGCTCCCGTTGATATTCGGCTTTTTTGTAGACATTTTTTTGCAATTCATAGTCTATAACGGCGGAGAGATCCTGCAAGACTGCAGGTGGATCCTGCAGCACAATCATTGCCCCCTTATTTTGGTAAAGCTTGTCCGCTGATTTTTTGATTAAAAGGGCTTCAAATGTCGTGGCAGCTTTCCATGGTGCAGGGGACCATATCCTGGCGCTGCTGTTTTTTCCTTCACTGCTGTACTCTGCCACAGTTTCAGTCAGTGCTGATATTGCAATAACCTGGTCCGCCTTACCGCTATTAATCCAGGCATCCATGTCAAAACGTTGCATATACTGGATACGATAAGACGCGTCCTCATGCTTTGTGCGGACCGCTGGCGTCCATTCCACTTCGGACCAGCAGAACCAGAACACGCCGTTTTTCATGCCCAAGGGCTTTACCGGCAGCGTTATCAGTGATGCACTCGCCAGTTCTTCTGGCTGAGTAACGCATGGCTTAGCCTTACCATTTGCAATATCAGGAGGCACATCTCCATTTTCAGGCAGCGGGTAATAATATCCTTCGCGAGTGACAAAATAATTTATCCAGCGGTTACCTGACTCAGACCAGATGTATAAATAGCCCTCACGCAGCAAGCGTCCCGTCCATGCAGTTTCGCCCTTTGCTACTGCAGGTATGGTGACGCTGCCTGGCAAAAGAGGTAATGCATCATCCCTTGCCACAACCGCCGGGCGAACGGGTAAAAGTGGCAACCCATAGCGGGTACAGAATTTACAGCCTTTTTGTGTGCTCATATTAATTGTTCCATGCATTATTATAAGGCTGCATTTGGGTCATTTCCTGCCAGAGATGTTCATCCCAGTTACTGGTTACATCACGATAATAGTCAGGAGCCTGTCGGGACTGTGCCAGAAATGCCGCCATCTTCGGAGCCATCCAGAAACCTTCTGGCTGCACTAATCCATGCAGCGCAAATGCAATACGATCTTCCTGGGTCGGCAGTCCACATGTCATCGCCTGCACAAGCAAAGCGTCTATTTTGCGACTGCTTTCCTGACGCTGCGCCATATTGACATTGCGTGGCAGTTTTTCCAGGACAAGGTTTATCTGCCCACAACGTTGTAATTGCGCCAGCGGAATTTCTGTTTGGTCTCCGGGCAGGCAAGAAACTCGAGCCGGGAACGCCAGTGTGTGCCACTCTCCCTCCAGCCAGAATGTCCAGTACGGTATTTCCTGGGCGGGTAGCTGGTTAAACAATTGCCATGGGCTCAACATCCAGTGCAGATGAAACAACACTCGCGGATCGTAATAACGCAAGATATGTCCCCTTTGGCTTGCATCCCTTAAAAACAGGGCATTAACCAGCAAATTGCGTACAATCTTAACCGGACGTGGACTGGACAGTAAAAGAGGACAATTCGGCGGTGAAGTTGGGTCTGCACACCGTGAAAGGTCTGCCATAAATGTTCTCCACTCGCCAGGTGGAAGCTCATGCAACGGTATCAGCCACGGGTAAAGATGGGCCTGTGGTGCCAGCATCGACGAAACCAGTTCGATATGCGGCCAGCTTTCCGGCAGTTCTGGCACCCGCATACGGTCAATTATTGCATATTGATGGTCCGCCAGTTGAAAAGGCTGCTCCAGGTAATTAATCATCAATCGTCCTTAACTCAACGGTATGGTCGCATCACCCTTAGCTGAAGCTTCTGAAGCCATGGATTCGCAGGCGGTAAATTTCGGATAGGGAACATCCAGTTTCGCTGGCCCCGCATAGTCAAAATCAGCACTTTTTACCTTAAAGCAACCATTGGTGCCGTGTTCAATTTTGGCCGGGTCAATCGTCAGATAAGAACCACCGCACTGCACGGTGATTTTCTTTTTTGCCGTAATAAGGATTTCATCTTCTGTACTGGTAATGGTTAACCCTTTCGCGGCCGTGATATCAAGCCCATCAGTCTGGGCATGCATTTCGATTTTCCCTGCCGCCGCAACCAGTTTCATTCCCATCTCATGTGCAAACACCACCACCATTTTTTTCGCTACTAAGGCAATACGTTTTAGCGCTGATATTTCCGTATTCCCGCCTGCAGTTAATATCTGATTCTGGTTAGCACTGAACTGAATATGCTGAGGCGTAGAAAGTGCGATCCCTGCTGGTGCACCCGCCACAATCACCGGCTGTTGCAGGGCATCCACACTTTGCTGTAAGAAACTTTGTTGTGTGTCATTATCCAGTGAATCGATATTTGCAGTTTCCAGGAGACTGGAGAGTGATTCAGCCAAAGACAGGGCGTCGGATAGCTGGCGTTTAACCGCTGCCATATCCAGCACCTGACCCTGTGCTTTCGTCTGGCCATCAGCGCTGATAAATATCCCTTTCTGCGCCCGTATCGCACCCCAGCTGTCCGTCCTGAGCTCAAACCCCTCGCCGCGCTGCTGTTTCTCGCTGTCGACCATATGCCCGAGATTCAGTTGGCTCTTGCCGCCGTACTCGGTGCTGACCTTGATATGCTCTTTCCCGCGCTCGTCATCGAGGCGGATTTTGTTGTTCGCCGGCGTGCGCAGAACGTTGCGTTTGTAATTCTGGATAGTGACGTGGTCGCCGTGGGCCGAGTCGTGCAGCACGCCGGAGATGTACGGCCGGTCCGGGTTACCGTCCTCAAAGCCAATCGCCACTTCGGTGCCCGCCAGCAGAGGCAGGTGCAGGCCGTAGGTGTCGCCGGCATACGGGCGGGACTGGCGCACCCACAGGCTCTCGAACCCGGTCTCCCAGCTGTCCCTGTCAAACAGCATGCTGACGCGGTAGCGGCCATCTTTATCGATATGGCCGTAGGTGTCGTTCTCAGTGGTGCTCGTGACACGTGCCGGCAGCGTCCCGGCCATCACCGGACGTGAGCCTGGCTCAGGACGGAAGCTAAAATCCGGGCTGTCCGGGATGCCGTCAAAACGAAGGCTAAAGTCTTCATCCCGCCGCGCGTGGGTCTGCATCGCCGTGATGACCACGCCATGCGCAAACACGTCAGCCACTTCATACCCGCCGGTGACTTTCAGCAGCATCCCCGGAGAGAGCGCCGGGCTGCTGGTGAAGGCCCGGGTCTGCGTCTGGCCATTCAGGTAACGCTCATGCCGGATGCGGGCATAAAACGCACCGGACTCGGGCGCCGGATTGAGGTCATACGCGCTGCCCGGCGTCAGATAATTATCGGCATAGTGGTACGCTTCCCCGTACGTGGTCGCATCCCCCCGGGTGACGTCAACCAGAGTATTCATGTTCTCCGTGGCCTGACGGTAATTGTAGTCGCGGGTGCTGACCTGCTTCTGCACCACGCAGTGGTGGCTCTCCATTCCCCACACCGAGTCCACACCCTGCGAGTGCTGCCCGGACGGCGGCACCGACGGCAGCGTCAGGCCTTTCTCGTAACCCTGCTGGCTGTCGTAAAACTCCACCACATCAATATTCAGGCGCGTGTCGGTGGTGAAGCGAAACCAGATGCCCACTTCGCCCAGCAGGCGGGTGATGAAGTGCAGATCGTCCTCGCCGTACTGCATCACCTGCTCACGGCGCGGATACTCTTTTGTGAGCGAGAACAGAAAATCCTGACCGCGCATGCCGTGACGCTCGCGCAGGATTTTTTCCACGATTTGCGGGACCGACATATCCTGGTAAATGGCGTTCTGGTGCGAACGGTCAAGCAGCACCAGACGCGGTTGCAGCGTCAGGGCGTAATGCGTTTCATCTTTTGAGGTGCCAAGGCGTTCAAAACCGGTCACCACCCCCTGAATCACCCGCAGCGGCTGCTGGATTTTGATGCCGTAGCCCTGGTCAACCGGGGCCTGCAGCGTCAGCGAGCCGGGCTTCATCAGCATCATCTCTTTGCTGATGCCGTGGTCGCGACTTGTGAACTCAACACGGTAGCTGAACGGTCGGCTCAGGGCTTCGTCGCCTTCAAAAGCCAGCACGTCGGGTTCGGCCTCACAGCCCTTCACCACCAGAAGGTGGTGGTTATGGCTGTATCTGATCGGAGGATTAGTGCTCATACGTTACCCCCTGATTCCATTCAAATTCCAGGCCGATCCCTTCTTCATCATCCCAGCCAAGGCGTAACGACGCTGGTTTCTGTTTTGCGGCCATGTGGGTGAGCAATTGCTGACTCAGCACCGGCAGAATTTGTTGATTCAGCAGGCTGTCGACGTTACGCGCACCGGTATCCGGCAGCAGGCAGGCTGTGGTCAGCGCGTCATAGAGACTCTCGTCAATTTGCGTGGTCAGCCCGTAGTGGCGGTGCAAGCGCTTGCTGACCTGTGACAGTTTCATTTCCACAATGATTCGCATGGCAGCTTCAGCCAGCGGACGGTAAATCACCGTCTGGAAGCGGGCGAGTAGCGCGGGCTGGAAATGATCGCGCAGGATTGGGCGCAGCAGTTCGTGTAGGTCTGCTTCCGTGGCTTCCGGGTTGTCATCCAGCAACTGCATCAGGTGGTCGCTTCCGAGGTTAGAGGTCATAAGGATGACGGTGTTGCGGAAGTCGATTTCGCGCCCTTCGCCGTCGCGCATAAATCCGCGGTCGAAGACCTGATAGAAGAGGTTCATCACGTCACGGTGCGCTTTTTCCACTTCATCCAGCAGCACCACGCTGTACGGACGCTTGCGCACAGCTTCGGTGAGGATACCGCCCTGGCCGTAACCCACGTAGCCCGGCGGCGAGCCTTTCAGCTGGGAAACCGTGTGCGGCTCCTGGTATTCAGAAAGGTTAATCGTAATGAGTGACTTCTCGCCGCCGTACATGACATCGGCCAGCGCAAGCGCTGTTTCGGTTTTCCCCACACCGCTCGGTCCTACCAACAGGAATACGCCCAACGGACCGTTCTCGGACGTAAGGCCTGTTTTTGCCGCACGCAGACGTCGGGCGATAGCCTCAAGCACCACATCCTGCCCAACCACACGTTTACCGATTTCATTTTCCAGGGCCAGCAGTTCGGTCTGCTCGTCTTTCATCAGCGATGACAGTGGAACGCCTGTCCAGTCAGCAATCACGTTGGCAACGGTGCGTACATCCACATCCAGAGAGAGCAGCGGGTTGCTGCGCTGCATCTCGTTAAGCTCCTGTTGCAGCCTGTGAGTCTCACGCTGGCGTGATATATCCTGACGGCTTTCGCGTAGCTGCTCGGTGAGTTTCATCTCCTGACCGTACTGGGTTTCCAGTTCGTCGAGTGTCACTATCTGGCGCATCTCTTCCTGCTCAATCTCGCTCAAACGCTCGGCATGACACTGATTGCCAATGGCGATATCTTCCAGTAATGCCTGCTTCTCCATGTCGAGCGCAGCGATACTCGCGCGAAGGCGGATTAGCTGTTCCGGTACGGTATCGAGGCTCATACGCACGCGTGCGGCAGCGGTGTCCAGCAGATCGACCGCTTTATCAGGAAGCTGACGTCCGGTCAGATAACGACGCGAAAGAGTAACTGCCGCACGAACCGCATTGTCGGTAATATGCACACTGTGGTGTTCGGCATAGCGGGATTTCAGGCCACGGAGCATCAGGCAGGCGGTGTCATCGTCAGGCTCATCCACTTTTACCATCTGGAAACGGCGCTCCAGCGCGGCGTCACGCTCGAAGTATTGTTTATATTCAGACCAGGTGGTGGCCGCAATAGTACGCAGTTCGCCACGCGCCAGCGCCGGTTTCAGCAGGTTGGCCGCATCTGCACCACCCGCCTGATTACCTGCGCCAATGATGGTATGCGCTTCATCAATAAAAAGCAGAACAGGTACAGGCGATTGCTGCACCGCGTCGATGACGTTTTTCAGACGCTGTTCGAACTCACCTTTCACGCCCGCGCCAGCCTGCAGCAGACCCAGGTCAAGGGTGCGGAGAGTGACCGTTTTGAGGGATTCCGGCACATTACCCTCGACTATACGCAACGCCAGACCTTCAACCAGTGCAGTTTTCCCTACGCCCGGCTCGCCGACCAAAATCGGGTTGTTTTTGCGGCGACGAGAAAGGATGTCCACCATCTGGCGGATTTCTGTGTCACGGCCAAACACAGGATCGATCTTCCCTTCCTTCGCTTTGGCGGTAACGTCGAGGGTGAATTTATCCAGCGCGTTCTGCAGCGCAGGGCTCAGTTCCCCCTCTTTCATTTCCACACCAGCCGGACGCCCGACAAACTCCACCTCACCACCGTGGCTCTGTGTGAGCTCAGCTTCGCGCTGCATTTCCGGACGCTCATCCGATTGCGCATCCAGTAAAGGCCGCAGGCGTTCCAGCTGGCTTTGAGCAAGCGTTAACAACGGCCAAAGGCCGTCACAACGTGCCAGTTTTGGTTTTTCCACCAGAGCCATCAGCAGATGGACGCTGCGAATGTGCTCTTCGCTGTTAAGGGAGGCAATCATCCAGGCTTCCTGCATCAGCGTCTGAAGGGCATCAGACAGCTGGGGGCGATGGCGCACGGAGCGAGGTTGTCTGTCGAGCCAGCCAAGCAACTCCTGCCACAGTGCATCCATATCCCACTCGTAGCGGCGTGCCAGTACCGTCAGGTCACCTTCCCCCTGCTCCAGCAGCTTCAGCAGCCAGTGCTCCGGCAGAATTTCGGCATGGGCGCGGGTCTGGCAGAGCGAAGCTGCGCCTTCCATTGCTCGGGCACAGTAAGGGTTCAGACGACGTAACAGGATGGCTGGATTTTCCATGAGATTCTCTCTTTGTCGGTTCCTGGACACGCTACCGCCCCTCGCTGTTCACCAAAGCGCATAAGGTCAGGCAGGCAGATTGTTTTTTCTTTGCTGAGTACCCGCATCTCAGGCACTCAGCAAAAAACTGCGGACAGGAAAACCTGCCCGCATCAGGATTACGCCGTGGCGCGTTCGTTCCAGGAGTCGGAATGAATGATGTTGCCGTCTTTGTAGGTCCAGGTGATTTTTTCGTAACGCAGTTCAACGCGTTCAAGGTGGTTGTGCTTCTCTTTAGAAGGATCCTTGATGTCATACATTTCAGGATTCACTTTCACTACCTTCACGTTTTCCAGTTTGGTGTTGAAGTACTCCACTTCCTGGCCCGCGTCGTTGATTTTGTACCACTTGAACTCAGCGGATTTCAGGGTCTGACCCGTGGTCACCGCCTTGTACAGGTACGGGCTGGAGGAATCGATTTCCTTCGTGAACAGGAACGGCGTGTGGATGCGGGTGCCGGTCAGCTTGCCGGTATTGTTGTCGGTCGGGATGTACAGGTTATGCTCCTGTGCAACCACTTCGATGCTGCCTTCACGATCCTGAACGTCAACAGACCCTTTAATGTCCGCGCCGCCGTCGTCCTTCAGCCAAAGATAAACAGGAATTGCCATGTTAATTACTCCGTTTTATTTTCTGAGACGCCATCATCCTGCGATGGCGCCAGGTGTTTGCCGGGTATCTGACAGGCACTTGCCTGCGGTACCAGACTGATTTCGACACGGCGGTTAAGCGCACGCCCTTCCGGGGTGTCGTTGGTTGCGACAGGGCGGCTTTCGCCATAGCCCTGCACCGCAAAACAGCTTTCCGGCACGTCGCCGGTGTCACGCATCCAGCTGCGCACCGCTTCGGCACGTTTCAGAGACAGCGTCTGGTTTAGTTGCGGAGTACCGGTGTTATCGGTATGCCCTGACACGACAATCAGCCAGCCGGGCTTCGCTTTGATGCCAACCAGTGAATTCACCAGCATTTTGGTGGAACCCGCCTTCAGCTCGAACTTGCCGGAATCGAACAGTGACATGCTGTCGAGCCTCACAATTTTCGGCACCGGTTTTGGGGTTGGCTGCGGTTTAGGAGGCGGCGGCACATACGAGCGGATCGCTTCCAGAAGGGGCATCCGTAGACGTTCCCCCTGATAAAGCCCCAGACCCAGTCGGGCCGGTACGCCGTTACGTGCATAGTCATCCAGCAGCGCCGCATTCTCACGAAGGGCCGCTACGGCGCTAGCCTTCAGGCCGTAGTCATCCATGGAGAGGCTGTCATAACGGGCTATATCGAAGCTCACGCGATGCAGCAGCTGGCGATTGTTCCAGCCACTGCTGAGCAGCGCGGCGATGGCCGCCAGAGTGAATAGACCAAGGACACAGCGCCAGGTGCGGGCCCGGGGAGTGAGTCCACTTCCCTCCGGTAGCAGCGGCAGGATGAAATCCGGTAAGGGTGAGATCACCGTACTGTCCGTCCCCCTGGGCTGCCAGCCGATCACCTGCTGCATAGCAGTGTGACGCGACAACCACGCCGTCCAGGCCGACGACGCGAGGCTCGCGGCAAGAATCGGCCCCATTCCCCACAGCACCGCTGCAGGTGCAATGGCCGGAACATCAGGATTATCATCGATGAATACCGCCTGGACATGCTGATGGAACCAGCTCATCAGGCTATTCATCAGCACCTGCTTTTGCATCACAGGCGCACCGCCAGTGGTGACCCACGCTGCAATTGAACAAGGCGCACTCGACTCACGCCAGACAGTCCACCCTTCACCCGAAATAGCGGCCTGCCAGATCATGTCATCCGTCATCGCGCTGCCGATCTGACCATTCAGAATCAATGGCACAGAATGTCCCGTTTCTTTACGCAACTGGCTGATTTGCCAGCGCAGAGCCAGCAGACGACTTGTCAGGGCTTCGCTGTCGAGGTGTTTCTGCGGGCAGACACTGACCATCACCGACAGCTGACGCCCCCAGTCCGGGCGATGCCACAGAATCTGACGGGCAACCTGTTCCAGATCCTGATGGTCCTCAACGCGGATCCAGCATCCCTGCGTGACCATCAGTACTGGTGACGGTTGAGGCCAGGTCAGAGGCATATCGCCACAAACCAGCACCACGGGTTGACGGTAAGAGGATTCAGGAAGGTCATCCAGAAGCAGGGTGACGTCATGCTCCGCACGAGGTTTGGTGATATACCAGAACACGAAGATAACCCCGAGCATCGCCAGCAGAACGAGCACTGAAGCTAGCCGGGATACCGGCAGAAAAGCCAGACAGACCACGGCACTCAGCAAGGCGGCCCACAGCGCAAGCCCGCGCTGTTGTGCAGGACTCATTTTATGGCTCCCGGCAGCAGGGTCAGCAGCATCTGATCGAGCCAACGATCCAGTCCCCACCAGAGCGCGGCAAGAACAATCACGCTTATTCCAATACGTGCAGGCCATGATGCGAGCCATCCGCCCATTCCCCACCCGGTACGGCTTTCTGCCAGAACAGGGTGGGTCTGCGGATAGCTGAACGGCGCGACATGTTCACTGAGCGCGCTGACCAGCTTCTGGCGTTCAGGATCGTTCAGCGCGCGATAGCCCCCCAGGAATCCAAGCATCATTACCCGCTGGAAGCAGGTCAGTACGGCAACGTCTGGTGCGGGTTCGCGCAGCACATCGCGCATCCTGTCACACAGGGTGTCACCCGCGTCCATCGTGCCGAGGAAGTGTCCCTGCAGGGGAATGTCATACCACTGCACACAGGCGTCATCCTCTACACCGCGCCCTTTGACCGCCTCGTCAAGTAATGCACATTGTGCAGTGAGGATATGCTCACAGCTGGCTTCGTCGAGTTCACTCGCTTTCAGTTCGCGCTGAACGCGCTCCACGTCAGCGACACAACGCTCCCACAAAACCCGACCTTCACCTTCCTGAAACTGCGGTCCATGACGAAGGCTAATAACCTGCAGCCAGGTATTCTGCAGCAGTGCGTCAATATCAACAGATACGGCAGCGCCGTGTTTACGTTCACTCATGTTCTCAGTACCGCAAAGAGTTCAAGTTCAGGCTCGCCCAGCATGCCCGGGACGTAAAACATACACGTCCCACTCTGGAGCATCTCAGTCGCCAGAGGATGGGAGAGATCGAGACTGAAATACTGATTTTCCAGGCGCAGCGGAATGGCGGCTGGTACATGGCGCAATGGCATCAACGGCACGCCCACGCGGGAAGAGTTGACGATCCCCCGCACATGGTCAGGACTGCCCACCTTACACTGACGCGGGAACTGTTCCTGCAGTTGCGCCACCGGGATCGGCGAGCGAACAGAGAGATAGTAATCAGCCCCTTCGCGCAGGCGCGGGTCATGCAGTCGAGCCTGCCAGAAGTGCAGCCGTGGGTCATAGTCGAGTGACAGGGCCACCACGCGGGACGGCAAGCTGGCTTCAAGCAGATCGCCAAGCAAATCAAACAGCGGTGGAAACACCGTATTGAGTTGCTCGTGGTGCCAGATCGGTATAGCGCTCACCTGATGTTCCAGAGAGAAGGTCAGCAGGCTCCCTGCCAGGCGAGAAAGTTCCGGATACAGACGCTCCGGCGGGCTTTGCAGGTTACGCTGGAACTGGCCAAGCACGGGCTCAGCGCTGTTCAGCGCGTTGAGCAGCCAGAACAGTGATACATCGGCCACGGCGAAGTCTGCCATACGCTCATTGCTTTCACGCCGCATCGCCATCAGACGGCACAGACGAGCCCGCAGTTGGGACATGAGTTGTTCAAGCTGGGTAACCAGCCAACGGCTGCCCTGGAGAGTCAACAGTGGAGGAAGAAACGTCTCGTCTAATTGCCATGTACCCTGCGAGTCTTGCTGCAGTCGGGCGACCGGACAAATCAGGTAATCGCTGTTGTTCTGATGCACAAAACGCAGGGTCAGTTCGGGCTGCATTACGGCAATCTGACGGGTGTCATCTCCATAAGCATTGCGCACATCCCGCCAGCGCTGACGATATCGCACCGGACGCTCGGCTACTTCTTCGGGTTTCAGGCAGTTGCCGCCGTTCGACCGCAGCAGCGGGAGTGCCAGTACCACTGTCACCTCCTGCGATTCGTTTTCAAGCGACAGGACCGGTGGCAGGGTATCAGCATTATCTGTATCAATCAGCGTACCGTCCTGAAAACGGACATGCAGATGATGGGCCTGCAGACGTCCAAGCCTGAGAGCTTCCGGTTCGAAGGTGGCATTGATAACTCCCCATGGACAGGAGAGGCCCAGTCGGGCAATACATTCGGCAGACCAGGCCGCATACGCGACCTGTTGCTGAAAATGCTGGGGAGAGACCATAATGCCCCTGCCCCATAACGGTTGTTCCGTTTTCATCAGCTTCCTGCCTGTTTTTACGATTTGGCTTTCGGCATTTGGGAAACCAGCGACAGATTGACGTCCATGCCTTCCACCTGGAAATGCGGCACGGCGTAAAGCTTCACGCGGAAGAAGCCCGGATTGTCTTCGATGTCTTCCACTACCACCTTCGCGTCGCGCAGCGGGTGAGAAGCCTGCAACTCGTCGCCCGGATCGGTCATTTCGGTAACCAGACTGCGGACCCACGTGTTCAGCTCCAGTTCAAGTAGTCGGCGGTCCTTCGTGGTACCGATGTTCTCGCGCTGAATCAGCTTCAGGTAGTGGGCGATACGCGACAGCAGGAAGATGTACGGAAGACGGGCGTTGATGCGACTGTTCGCCGTCGCATCAGCGGTGTCATACAGCGCCGGTTTCTGAGTGGAGTTGGCTGAGAAGAAGCACGCGTAGTCGCGGTTTTTATAGTAGGACAAAGGAATAAAGCCCAGATTCGCGAATTCGAATTCGCGGGTTTCGGGAATCATCACTTCGCTCGGGATTTTTACCTGATTGCCGGTACCGAGATCGTACAGATGAATAGGCAGGTCCTGAACCGCACCACCAGCCTGCGGGCCGCGGATTTGTACACACCAGCCATTATTGATAAAGCTGCGTACCATGTTTGACGCGAAGGCAAATGATGCATTAGTCCACAGATATTTGTCGTGATCCGGACCTTTGACTTCTTCAACATAGTTAAAGCTGCGAACCGGAACGGTATCCGGGCCATACGGTAAACGTCCCAGTACGCGGGGCATCACCAGACCAATGTAGCGAGCGTCGTCCGTATCGCGGAACGATTTCCACTTGATGTACTCTGCGCGGTCAAAATAGTTACCAATATCTTTAATCGCCGCGACGTCTTCCATTGACTCCTTCAGGAAGAATTTCGGGCCTGCAGAGCCGATAAATGGCATATGTGCAGCAGCGGATACTTTGGAGATGTTGCGAAGCAGAGCGACATCCTGCGCTGAAGCATCAAACTCGTAAGCGGAAATCAGTGCCGCAATCGGCTCGCCGCCTGGAGTATCATATTCATCAATGTAGGTGTGTTTATACAGACCACTCTGGATGATTTCCGGGCTGTCTTCAAAGTCCTGGCGCAGGTCTTCTTTAGACATGCTCAGAAGCTCAATTTTTACGTTCTGGCGAAAATCCGTTTTATCAACCAGCGACTTCACGCCGCGCCACAGGCTCTCAACCGCCTGAAACTCTTCATGGTGCATAACGGCGTCGAGCTGGCGGCTTATCTGGTAATCGAGCTCAGCGATGTGGTGATCGATCAGGCTTTTATCCAGTTTTTCGACCTTCGAGCCTGCCTTGGTCAGGCATTCCAGAAAGACCTGCATACCTGCGGTGAGACGCTCGTCAGCGGTCGCATCCGACATCGCCTGCGCATCTTGCCAGAGGTCTAACGCGCTCAACTCGGAGACAGGACTCAGATTGATTTTCTCAAACAGGGAGGCGTAAACCCCACCCGCTGCAGGACGTTCAAGCACCATGCTTTCACTCCCGGCAATATTATTTTGTACAGACATGAGCATTCCTTGATAAATCCGTTAAAACAGCATGATGGTTACGATTTTCTTGATGCCAGCGCGGAAAGTTCATTTCTCAACTCAGCGCTAAGCGACTGGTCCAGAACGATTTTTTCCAGCTCCTTTCGGAAAGTCTGGTTATCCAGCAAGTTAGCCTTCAGATCGCGCAGCAAGTTGCGCATCGCCAGCATTGCTTTCAGCTGCGGTATCTGAGCAGCCACCTGCTCTGGCGTGAAATCTTTCATGCTCTGAAAAGTCAGTTGAATACAGTCCTCACCACCATCCTCGGACAGCGTATTTTTAACGGTTAGATTAAGTTTTGGGGAATATTCGGAAAGAACGCTGTCGAAATTATTTTTTGTAATGTTAACTTTCTCACGCTCAGATATTTGAGCAGACTCCTGACCGTAACTAAAATCACCCGCAACCAGTAATTTCAACGGTAATTCCATTTTCTTGCTTGCCCCGCCTGTATGCAGGTCAAGCTTCAGGTTTATACGTGCCTTAGGCACCTCATTCTGAAAACTGTCAGCCATTTCATCATCCCTCTGTGTTTTTGCTACGCCAACTTCACGGTATCGTTCTTGATGCGCAATATTAGAATAATGATCGACGTAAAATCAAATATACAGATCATTTACCCGAAATAAGAAATTTCTCAAGAATTTTCCACTATTACATTATTGCGAATTATCCATTTGCCTTAGTAAAAGACACTACCTTCTTCATGCAAAGCGAATATTTGTATCGTAAAAAGGATCACAAACAGAGAAATGCTAATAAAACCATTTTGTTTTGATTTACATCACAGCATGATATCAAAAAAAGATGAATGAACAGCGACGGGTTATTGCGAGGAGATAAAAACCAGAGGTTAATGAATAAATATAAGCGACGAATAGATTTTTGGCATGAATAATAGATAAGAATTTTCACAAAGAAAATTCTTATCTATTATTCGAAGGGAAAATAAAGCGTATATGCAGGTCCGAAAATAAACACTGCTGCTCTTTTGTCGGCCTACTCCTGCTTACGCAAAGGCTTCAGTTCTCCCCTCAGGCATGAAGGCTGCCCTTACTTCTGGGATTTATACGGTGTAAAATCAAACATCTCCCGAATCGCCGCTTTTTTAATCAAAAACGAGTAATAGCACATATCGTATAACGGTGCTACATTACGCCGCCCACCCAAATCAGCAGTGGCCAGGCAACGCCGCCGTAAAGTTCGGTAAAGCCTGCAACCATCACCTTGAAGAACGGTCTTATCGGCACGTCGTATCGCAAACTCTGCGCTACCTTTACAGGCTTCACATAGGTTCTACTATTTTGTCTCAATCCAAATTTCAGCGTGCGTTTTTACACCCGCGTTACTGGTTTACATGGTTTGGTCTTGGCGTGCTCTGGCTGCTGGTTCAACTTCCATACCCTGTCCTGCGCTTGCTGGGGTCAAAACTGGGCAGCGCTTCCCGCGTTTTTCTGAAACGTCGCGAATCGATCGCGCGTAAAAATATTGAGCTTTGTTTTCCGCAGTACAATGCCGAAGAGCGTGAGAAACTCATCGCTGAAAACTTCAAGTCTATCGGCATGGCGCTGCTTGAAACCGGAATGGCCTGGTTCTGGCCGGATGAGCGTGTCCGCAAATGGTTTGACGTGGAAGGACTGGATAACCTTAAACGCGCGCAGATGCAAAAACGCGGCGTGATGGTCGTCGGCGTTCACTTTATGTCGCTGGAGCTGGGCGGCCGGGTGATGGGGCTTTGTCAGCCAATGATGGCGACCTACAGACCGCACAACAGTGCGCTTATGGAATGGGTGCAGACGCGAGGCCGCATGCGCTCCAATAAGGCGATGATCAGCCGTAATAACCTGCGCGGCATGGTCGGTGCCCTGAAGAAAGGTGAGGCCGTCTGGTTTGCCCCCGATCAGGATTATGGACGTAAAGGCAGCAGCTTTGCGCCTTTCTTTGCGGTGAAAGACGTTGCGACGACTAACGGCACCTTTGTCATTTCGCGTCTGTCTGGTGCCTCCATGCTGACCGTGACGATGGTGAGAAAAGCAGATAAGTCAGGCTATCGTCTGCACATCTCTCCTGAAATGGCTAACTATCCGGAAAACGAGTGCGAAGCCGCAGCGTTTATCAATAAAGTCATCGAAACTGAAATCATGCGCGCGCCAGAGCAGTATCTGTGGATGCACCGTCGTTTCAAAACCCGCCCTCTTGGCGAAACCTCGCTCTATATTTAGCCCTTCATGAAGGTTAGTTTCGCTAAGAAACTAACCTTTTCAATCACCTGTCCTTCCGCTGAGTAAGCGTCTTTTCAATGCATCGCCCAAAGTGAATTTATTGCGAAGCGAAATCAAACTGTCGCCGTTCCACGACACTCGTAAGTAACGGAAATTATTTAAAAAAATCCCTCTTGTCACCCCTCATTTTTAAGCGTACATTAGCGCCGTCTGGCAACAGGAAAGCACAGAATTCTGAGCTGGAGTTGACGGCGTAACGGGAAAATTCTCATTTCCGTTTTGACCGGATTTCAGTTCTCTATAATCAGGTGGACTCTGTTTTTAAATGCGTACCACAAGATACGCGGAGCGATGAAACGTGAAATATTTCTTTATGGGCATTTCGGTGATTGTTTTAGTCTGGGCCGGAACCTTTGCCCTGATGATCTAGTGAAGAACATGTTGTCAAAAAAACAGGAGCCATCGGCTCCTGTTTTTTTATGTCATGACGACGCGGGGTGTTCAGCGACGCTCTTTGAGGTGAGAAGACCGTCGGCCCGGAACATGCTCTTAATGCCCCTCACCGCCTGACGAATACGGTCGCTGTTTTCAATCAGGGCAAAACGCACATGGGTGTCGCCATAATCACCAAAGCCAATGCCCGGTGACACACACACCTTCGCATCCTGCAGCAGTTTTTTGGCAAACTCCAGCGATCCCATCGCCGCATACGGCTCCGGAATTTTCGCCCAGACGTACATGGACGCTTTCGGCATTTCCACCATCCAGCCCGCTTCATGCAACCCTTTTACCAGCACGTCTCGGCGGCGCTTATACTGGGCGGCAATCTCGTGAACGCATTGCTGATCGCCTTCCAGGGCAGCGATAGCCGCGACCTGCAGCGGCGTGAAGGTACCGTAGTCGTGATAACTCTTAATGCGCGCCAGGGCACTCACCAGCGTTTTGTTACCCACCATAAAGCCAATACGCCAGCCCGCCATGTTGTAGCTTTTTGACAGGGTGAAGAACTCTACCGCCACATCACGCGCGCCCGGGACCTGCATAATCGACGGGGCTTTCCAGCCGTCATAGACGATGTCCGCATAGGCTAAATCGTGAACCACCAGCACGTCATAACGCTTGGCCAGGGCGACCACTTTCTCGAAGAAATCGAGTTCCACGCACTGCGCCGTTGGGTTCGACGGGAAACCGAGGATCATCATCTTGGGTTTCGGATAGCTTTCGCGAATCGCACGTTCCAGTTCGTTAAAGAAATCGACACCTTCCACCAGCGGCACAGAACGGACCTGCGCACCGGCAATCACCGCGCCGTAGATATGGATCGGGTAGCTTGGATTAGGTACCAGAACCGTATCGCCATGATCCAGCGTGGCCAGCATCAGGTGTGCCAGCCCCTCTTTCGAGCCGATGGTGACAATCGCTTCACTTTCCGGATCGATATCAACCTGATAGCGATCCTGATACCAGCGCGAGATCGCGCGACGTAGCCTGGGAATGCCGCGAGAGGTTGAGTAGCCGTGCGTATCCGGGCGCTGGGCTACCGTGCAGAGCTTTTCAACGATATGCGGTGGCGTTGGGCCGTCAGGGTTACCCATGCTGAAATCGATAATATCTTCGCCGCGCCGACGCGCAGCCATTTTCAGTTCAGCAGTGATATTGAAAACATAAGGGGGGAGACGATCGATACGCGTAAAACGGCGTTCAGGACTGAATTCAGCCATAGATTCCTCAGATTAACGTTAGCGCCCGGACCGTCCGAGCGACGCTGCCACCGATGTGGCATGTTTAGAAAATAACCTGAAAAAAATCATGCTGTCGAGAGGGAAATGAAAAAAAAGCGATCGTCTGAAAACCGGAACCCGGCTGCGCCTAAAAGCGGAAGCCCCTGTTTCGGGATCGGCTTTCTGATAGCTGTTATTTAACAGAATGATATCAAGCCAGTTACCTGACGATGCGCCGTTCAGAAAAAAACAGGACACATCGGCCATAGCGAGATAATCCCCTTTCAAAATTATGGTTTTTCCTCATTTGATAAACCCGACGGATAGCTGGTCAATACGCGCCAGGTTTTTTATCATAGTTCTTTCCCGTTTTCCCAGGTCTACTCGTGCACGAAATATTCACTATGCTGCTGGCGGTTTTTGACCGCGCGGCATTAATGCTGATTTGCCTGTTCTTCCTCATTCGCATTCGCCTGTTTCGCGAGCTGCTGCACAAAACAGCCCACTCGCCAAAAGAGCTGCTGGCCGTTACCGCCATCTTTTCGCTGTTCGCCCTGTTCAGCACCTGGTCCGGCGTGCCGGTAGAGGGTTCGCTGGTTAACGTGCGCATTATCGCCGTCATGTCCGGCGGGATTTTGTTTGGTCCTTGGGTGGGCGTCATCACCGGCCTGATTGCCGGGACGCACCGCTACCTGATTGATATCGGTGGCGTAACGGCGGTGCCGTGCTTTATCACAAGCATTATCGCCGGGATGCTTTCCGGCTGGATCAGCCGCAAAATACCGAAAAAACAGCGCTGGCGCGCCGGGATCGTCGCCGGCATGGTGTGCGAAACGCTGACCATGATCCTTGTCGTCGTCTGGGCCCCCACCACCGCGCTGGGGCTGGATATCGTTTCGAAAATCGGTATTCCGATGATCCTGGGCAGTGTGTGCATCGGCTTTATCGTGCTGCTGGTGCAAAGCGTTGAAGGGGAAAAAGAGGCCAGTGCCGCCCGTCAGGCCAAGCTGGCGCTGGATATCGCCAACAAAACGCTGCCGCTCTTCCGCCACGTGAACGCGGAATCGTTGCGTCAGGTCTGCGAGATCATTCGCCACGACATCCACGCTGACGCCGTCGCCATCACCAATATTGATCACGTGCTGGCCTACGTTGGCGTCGGGGAGCACAACTATCGAGACAACGATGACACCATAAGCCCGACCACCAGACAGGCGATTAACTACGGTAAAATCATTATTAAAAACAATGATGAAGCCCACCGAACGCCGGAAATTCACTCGATGCTGGTCATCCCGCTGTGGGAGAAAGGCGTCGTGACGGGCACGCTGAAAATTTATTACTGCCACGCGCATCAGATCACCTCAACGCTGCAGGAGATGGCTATCGGCCTGTCGCAGATTATCTCCACCCAGCTTGAGGTTTCGCGGGCGGAACAGCTGCGCGAGATGGCAAATAAGGCAGAACTGCGCGCGCTGCAGAGTAAAATCAATCCCCATTTCCTGTTTAACGCGCTGAACGCTATCTCCTCGTCCATTCGCCTTAATCCGGACACCGCGCGCCAGCTGATTTTTAACCTGTCGCGCTATCTACGCTACAACATCGAACTGAAAGATGACGAGCAGATCGACATCAAAAAAGAGCTTTATCAGATCAAGGACTACATCGCGATTGAGCAGGCGCGCTTTGGCGATAAGCTCACGGTCATTTACGATATTGATGAAGAGGTCAACTGCGAGATCCCGAGCCTGCTTATCCAGCCGCTGGTTGAAAACGCGATTGTTCACGGTATTCAGCCCTGTAAAGGCAAAGGCGTCGTCACCATCAGCGTCGCCGAAAGCGGCAACCGGGTGCGGATTGCCGTGCGCGATACCGGCCACGGGATTGATCCAAAAGTCATTGAGCGCGTGGAGTCTAACGAGATGCCGGGGAATAAAATCGGTCTGCTGAACGTGCATCACCGGGTTAAGCTGCTTTACGGCGATGGACTGCATATTCAGCGTCTTGAGCCGGGCACCGAAATTGCTTTTTACGTCCCGAATGAGCGCTCGCGCGCGCATACGACGACATCACTATTGCCCCAGGTGGAGTAACCCATGAAAGTTATCATCGTAGAAGATGAATTCCTGGCTCAGCAGGAGCTCACCTGGCTTATCAAAACCCACAGCCAGATGGAGATTGTGGGTACGTTTGAGGATGGTCTGGACGTGCTGAAATTTTTGCAGCATAACCGGGTAGACGCCATTTTCCTGGATATCAATATCCCGTCGCTGGATGGCGTATTGCTGGCGCAAAACATCAATCAGTTTGCCCATAAGCCATTTATCGTTTTCGTTACCGCCTGGAAAGAGCACGCCGTAGAGGCCTTCGAGCTGGAGGCTTTTGACTATATTCTTAAGCCTTATCAGGAGTCGCGGATTGTCAGCATGCTGCAAAAGCTGGAGGCCGCCTGGCAGCAGCAAACCGCCCCCGCCAGCCCGACGGTACGCGAAAACGACACCATAAATCTGGTCAAAGACGAGCGTATCATCGTTACCCCGGTCAACGATATCTACTACGCCGAAGCGCACGAAAAGATGACGTTTGTCTATACCCGGCGGGAATCGTACGTGATGGCGATGAACATTACCGAATTCTGCAGCAAGCTCCCGGCTGCCCACTTTTTCCGCTGCCACCGGTCGTTTTGCGTAAATTTAAATAAGATCCGCGAGATCGAACCGTGGTTTAACAACACCTACATTTTACGTCTGAAAGATCTGGATTTTCAGGTGCCGGTAAGCCGCAGCAAGGTGAAAGAGTTTCGTCAGCTGATGCACCTGTAAAGAAAAGGCCCTCTCCCGCGGGAGAGGGCTCTGCGTCAGAGGATTTGGCCGAGAACCTGACGCAGATGGGCCCCGGAACCCAGCAGTCCTGGATTGTCATGTACGATCAGATAAACCGGAATGTCCTGCACGTAGCTTCTGAAGCGCCCTTTATCTTCAAACCCGCCGCGGAAGCCCGAGGCTTTAAAGAAGTCGAGGAAGCGCGGTACGATCCCGCCCGCGATATAGACCCCACCGAAGGTGCCCAGCGTCAGCGCCAGGTTGCCGCCGAAACGTCCCATGATCACGCAGAACAGCGACAGGGCACGACGACAGTCAATGCAGCTGTCCGCCAGCGCGCGTTCGGTGACGTCTTTTGGCTGCAGGTTTTCCGGCAGACGACCGTCTGATTTCACAATCGCGCGGTACAGATTCACCAGCCCCGGACCTGAAAGAACGCGCTCGGCGGAGACGTGGCCGATCTCAGCGCGTAACTCTTCAAGGATAATGCCCTCTTCTTCGCTGTTTGGTGCAAAGTCAACGTGGCCGCCTTCACCCGGCAGGCTTACCCAGCGCTGAGCAACATGCACAAGATGCGACACGCCGAGGCCGGTACCGGCTCCGTAAACCGCAATCGGTTTGCCTTCGACCGGTTCAGCGCCGCCAAACTGGATCAGATGCTCTGGCTTCAGCATCGGGATCGCCATAGACACCGCGGTGAAGTCATTGATGATTTCAAGATGTGAAAAACCGAGGTTTTTTTTCATCTCGGCGATGGAGAATGCCCAGGTATGGTTGGTCATTGCGACCCAGTCGCCGGTTATCGGGCAGGCTATCGCGATGCAGCCGTCTTCAACGCTAACCTGATGCTCTTCCAGATAGACGCGGACAACGGCTTCAAGGCTTGGATAATCCAGCCCGGAATAGGTTTTCGCCCGGGAAATCTCACCGCTACTAACATCGCACAATGCGAGGCGCGCGTTCGTGCCGCCCACATCACCTACCAAAGCATACTTTGTCATTCTTCTACTGCTCCGCTAAAGTCAGAATAAATCTTTGGGACACTGTAAATTCAAGGCGTGATAACAACAACGGCCATAAGGTGAATGCCCATGGATTATCGATCTTCGTCACAGAATAACTTTACCGTTTCAGCACCTTTTGCACTATTGCCATAAAGCTTAATGTGCAAAGTAACGTAATGCCGTTTTGTACAAGGAAATCATCATGCTCCACCCGCGAGCCAGAACCATGCTGTTGCTGGCAATTCCGGCGCTAATTATTGGCGTGGCCTCAAGTCTGGTGCTCATTGTCGTGATGAAAGTCGCGTCGGTGCTGCAAGCCATGTTATGGACGGCGCTTCCGACAAAACTGGGCGTCACCGCTGATTCTCCAGCCTGGATCGTCATGATGCTGACGTTGACCGGTATTGCGGTAGGCCTGACGATCCGCTTCAGTCCTGGCCATGCCGGCCCCGATCCGGCGCAGGAACCGCTGATTGGCGCCCCGGTTCCCCCTTCGGCACTGCCCGGGCTGCTCATTGCGTTGATTATCGGTCTGGCCGGCGGCGTCAGCCTGGGGCCGGAGCATCCGATTATGGCGGTGAATATTGGCCTGGCGGTTTTCCTCGGTTCACGCATTTTGCCCCGCGTCGGCGCGCTGGACTGGACCATCCTCGCCTCCGCAGGCACCATCGGGGCGCTTTTCGGCACGCCCGTCGCTGCCGCACTGATCTTTTCTCAGACGCTCAGCAGCAATAACGACGTCCCGCTGTGGGATAAGCTGTTTGCCCCGCTGATGGCAGCAGCCGCTGGCGCGCTGACGACCAGCCTGTTTTTCCATCCCCACTTCTCACTCTCCCTCCCCCACTACGGCCAGATGCAGATAGCCGATATTTTCAGCGGCGCCATCGTCGTCGCCATCGCCATTGCGCTGGGAATGGTGGCGGTATGGTGTCTTCCTCGCCTGCACCGGCTGATGCATAAACTCAAACACCCGGTGTTAGTTCTGGGGGCCGGCGGTTTGATTCTCGGTATTTTAGGGGTAATCGGCGGGCCGGTGACGCTGTT
>NZ_QFXN01000142.1:0-9027 GCF_003144775.1 Enterobacter sp. CGMCC 5087
GGACGAGATGCAGCAGCTGGCCTTCAGCCAGGTGCTTAGCGTCTCCGACTATCTGCTATTTGCCGTGATTAAGCTGGCCGCGCTGGTGGTGGCTGCAGCCTGCGGTTTCCGCGGTGGGCGCATTTTCCCGGTGGTCTTTGTCGGCGTCGCACTGGGGCTGATGCTGCACGAACACGTCGATGCGGTGCCTGCGGCCATTACCGTCTCCTGCTCTATTCTGGGGCTGGTTCTGGTGGTCACGCGCGACGCCTGGCTCAGCCTGTTTATGGCGGCGGTAGTGGTACCCGATTCGACGCTTTTCCCCCTGCTCTGTATCGTGATGTTGCCCGCCTGGCTCCTGCTGGCGGGCAAACCGATGATGATGGCCTGGCGAAACGACAAGTAATCAGGCGCTATTGCGCGCTTCCAGCGCTTTAGTAATCGCCCCGAGCAGCGGCGGGATATCGGCCTTCGGCAGCATCACCTCAATCAACGAGAGCCGCTCGTGGTGCGCCACTTTCTCAAGGACATCCGCCAGCTGCTCCGCTTCACTGACCCGCCAGCACTGGGCCTGAGGATCAAGGCTCAGAGCCTGCGGGATTTGCGTCCAGTTCCATAGCGCAATGTCGTTATAACGCTGTTCCGGCCCGTGGATCGCTCTTTCCACCGTGTACCCTTCGTTGTTAAGGACCAGAATGATGGGGTGCTGTTTATCCCGCAGCATCGAGCCAAGCTCCTGTATGGTGAGCTGCGCCGCGCCATCCCCCGTCAGCACAATCACGCGCCGGTTTGGGCAGGCGGTTTGCGCGCCAAACGCTGCGGCCAGGGTGTAGCCGATCGATCCCCACAGCGGCTGGACGATAAAATTCACATCAGCCGGAAGACGAAGGTCGATCGCGCCGAAGGCCGAGGTGCCCTGATCCGCAAGGATGATGTCTCCCGGGCGGATAAACGTCTGCAACGTTTTCCAGAAATTGTCCTGCGTCAGCGAGCCATCAGGCTGCGGATAGACCATCGCGCTTTGAGACGACGGTACCGGCGTATCGTGCACGTGCTGTTTACACAGCTCCACCAGCGTTTCGATTGCCTGAAGCATGGGGATGCCGGTAAACCAGACGTCACCAACGCGTGATGCATGAGGCTGAACTTCAATTGTTTGTGACGGGGTTAGCTGATGCGTAAAGCCGGCGGTCAGGGTATCGGTAAAGCGCGTCCCGATGCACAGCACCGTGTCTGCCCCTTCAATCGCCTCTTTTACCGCACCGGCGCTCGCCGAACCGCTGTAGGTGCCGTAAAAACCGACGTGACGCTCGTCAAATATGCCTTTACCCATCAGCATAGTGGCGTGTGCCATCGGCACGTCCTTGACCCATTTCTGTAGGGCATGCTTCAAGCCATGGCGCAGGACAAGGAAATCGGCCAGCAGCGCCGTACGCTTGCTCATGGCCAGCCTGTTCTCAGCGGCATCCCGGAACGCTTTCAGGCAGGCGCTATCGGCATGCGCGTGCCTGAGAGTGAGAGCGTTTACAGGAGGCGTGGCGGCTTTTTTTGCCACATCGGCAGGCAACATCAGATAGCCGGGGCGACGCTCTCGGAGCATGGTAGTCAATACCCGGTCAATCTCGTAACAGGCGTTTTGTTCGGTCAGAATCGCCTGTGCAACGGTGATCGGTTCGCTCATATGGTAAAAATGACGAAACTCACCGTCGCCCAGCGTATGGTGCAGCAACTCTCCTCTTTGCTGTGACGCCGTACCCGGCGCGCCCACAATATGCAGCACCGGAACGTGCTCGGCGTAGCTGCCCGCAATGCCGTTCATGGCGCTTAACTCTCCTACACCAAATGTCGTCAGCAGCGCGGCAAAACCCTTACATCGGGCGTATCCGTCCGCGGCATAAGAGGCGTTTAACTCGTTGGCACAGCCCACCCAACAGATATCCGGGCTGTCTATCACATGGTCGAGAAACTGCAGGTTATAGTCGCCCGGCACGCCAAACAGATGATCGGCTCCACAATCTGTAAGACGGTCCAGCAGGTAATCGGCGACGCAGTATGGGGTACGCATGAACAGGTATCCTTCTAATGTTGACCTCACCTTGAGTATTAAATAAGCGTGATGACTGTCCAGAATTGGCGATAAGAAGAGCATGGAAAGAATGCTTTACAAAAAAGGCTGCGCTATGCTGCTTTTTTCCGCGTTAATGTAAACGCATACACTGATTTTTTTCTTCAGCGCCAGAGGTCATGAGAATGGGTTATCAGCCGGACAAAAATCGTTATCGGACAATGGAGTATCGCCGCTGCGGGCAAAGCGGACTCAGGTTGCCCGCCATCTCGCTTGGGCTGTGGCATAACTTTGGCGACACCACGCTTATCGAAAACAGCCGTCAACTTTTACAGCGCGCGTTCGATCTGGGCATTACGCATTTCGACCTTGCCAACAACTATGGCCCGCCGCCGGGATCGGCCGAACGTAATTTCGGCCGTATTTTGCAGGAGGATTTCCTGCCCTGGCGAGACGAGCTGATCGTCTCTACTAAAGCAGGTTATACCATGTGGGAAGGCCCTTACGGCGACTGGGGGTCACGCAAATATCTGCTGGCAAGTCTCGATCAAAGCCTGAAGCGCATGGGGCTGGAGTATGTGGATATCTTCTATCATCACCGTCCTGACCCACAAACGCCGCTGCTGGAAACCATGAAAGCGCTTGACCATGCGGTGCGCCAGGGAAAAGCCCTGTATGTCGGGTTATCCAACTACCCTGCAGAACTGGCCCGCAAGGCGATTGATATCCTTGACGATCTCGGTACGCCCTGCCTGATCCACCAGCCGAAATACTCTCTTTTTGAACGTGCGCCGGAAGAGGGGCTGCTGAACGTGCTGCAGGAAAAAGGAGTCGGCTGCATTCCCTTCTCGCCGCTGGCCGGTGGACAACTGACCAACCGCTATCTGAATGGCATTCCGGCAGACTCACGCGCGGCAAGCGGCAGTCAGTTCCTGAACCCTGACCAGATCACCGAAGAGAAGCTGGAGAAGGTAAGAAAGCTGAACGCCATGGCGGAAGAGCGCGGTCAGAAGTTGTCCCAGATGGCGCTAGCCTGGGTATTACGCCATGAGAACGTGACGTCAGTGCTGATTGGAGCAAGTAAAACGGCTCAGATTGATGACGCCGTGGGGATGCTGGAAAACCGCCATTTCTCTGCTGAAGAACTGGTCCGTATTGATACAATCCTGAACAGCTCAAAATAAAATCACTTTTAGCAAAAAGTGCTCTCATTCAGCAATTCGGAGTTGAGGCGATGAAACGAGGCTTTACCAACTCGTAATATTGCGTTAACAGGTCCCACAAGGGCCCCGATCGTGAAGGAGAAAAGAGTATGTTCAGGTCACTGATTCTTGCAGCGGTATTACTGGCTTCAGCCCCGCTGATCGCCAATGCGGGCGAAATCACCCTGTTGCCATCAGTAAAATTACAAATTGGCGATCGTGACGACTACGGCAGATACTGGGACGGTGGCTACTGGCGCGACCGTGACTACTGGAACCGTCACTATGAGTGGCGCGGAGACCGCTGGTGGAAACATGATAACGGCAGACACCGCGGCTGGTATAAAGACAACGCGTATGAGCGCGGCTACCGTGAAGGCTGGAACGATCGTGACGACCGTCGCGGCGGCTGGGGTCGCGGTAAAGGTCATGGTCACGGCCATCACCACTAATAAAAAAGGAGCCATGGAGGCTCCTTTTTTTGTTAAAGACCCAGTGCGGTTCCCACCAACAACCACAGGTTCAGCGCAACGACCACCACCACGATGGCCCACCCGGTCCGTTTCACCAGCGTTGAGTTAACCAGTTCGCCCATCAGGTTTTTGTTGCTGGTAAAAATCAGCAGCGGCACCAGCGCCAGCGCGATACCAAAACTCAGCAGCACCTGGCTCATAACCAGAATTCGCGTAGGGTCGAGCCCCATCAGGATCACGATAAATGACGGTAGCATGGTGACGGAGCGACGAACCCACAGCGGAATATGGAAGCGGACAAACCCCTGCATCACCACCTGGCCTGCCAGCGTGCCCACCACCGTAGAAGAGAGACCGGCAGCCACCAGGCTGAGACCAAATATCGTGGCGGCAGCATGGCTCAGTAAGGGTTCCAGTGTGAGATAAGCCTGGTCGAGATCGGCAATACCGGTGTGGCCGTTAAAGTGGAAAGCGGCGGCAGCGGTAGCCATCATCGCCAGATTGACAAACCCCGCGATGGTCATGGCAATCGCCACGTCCCATTTGGTGGCGGAGTAACGCTCTTTGCGCGTCCCACCGTGGAGATGCTGAGTCAGCGAGGAGTGCAGGTAAATCACATGCGGCATGATAGTCGCCCCCAATACCCCGGCAGCCAGGAACACCGCTTCCGAGGTTGGCAGGCTTGGGATTGCCATACCTTTACCGAGCTGCGCCAGGTTCGGCTGTGAGAAAATCAGCTCCACGATATAGGCCGCCGCGACAAACAGCAGCAGACCGCCGATAACCTTCTCCAGCGGCTTTTGACCTCGACGCTGCAGCATCAGGATCAGGAAAGTGGCAATCCCGGTCAGTACCGCCCCCTGCAACAGCGACACGCCCAGAATCAGTTTAAACCCGATCGCTGCGCCAATAAATTCAGCGAGGTCAGTGGCCATGGCTATGATTTCCGCCTGAACCCAATAGAGCCAGACGGCCGGACGCGGATAATGGTCGCGAATTTGCTCTGCCAGGTTTTTACCTGTGGCAATCCCCAGCTTTGCGGAGAGCATCTGAATCAGCATCGCCATCAGGTTTGCCCAGACGACCACCCACAGCAGCTTATAGCCGAAGCTGGCCCCGGCCTGAATATTGGTCGCAAAGTTACCTGGATCGATATAGCCAATGGCAGCGATGAACGCAGGTCCCATTAATGCGAACCGCAACTTGCGCGCGGCTCTGCCACTGCTACCCTCTACGCGACTGTTTGTCATTTCTGCCTCTGAAATATAGCCTTTGCTATGTTTAATCCTATCAAAATGAGAATGATTATCAAGATCATTTATGCTGTTTACAGTGATTTCTCTGATAGCTTTGAACGATAGACGGGCGGGTAAGTGGGGCGATCTAACAGAAACTGAAATCGCGCGCGCTTTTGTGAAGACTAGCACACAAACTTAACTTTTCACTCATTTACCTAACATAACAAAAATGTATTGTGGATCACTATTTTTGAGACTCGTCACAGGATGTAACTATAGTGTGTCCTCGATCTCGTTTTCTTTTCGCTTGTTACATAGAATGTGCACGAAAATTAAACCTGCCTCATATTTGGAGCAAATATGGACCGCGTCCTTCATTTTGTCCTGGCACTTGTTGTCGTTACTGCACTTGCATTGCTGGTCAGCACAGACCGCAAAAAAATTCGTATCCGTTATGTTGTCCAGCTGCTGGTCATTGAAGTTTTACTTGCGTGGTTCTTCCTGAACTCCAACGTAGGCCTCGGCTTCGTGAAAGGCTTCTCCGAAATGTTCGAAAAACTGCTCGGATTCGCCAATGAAGGGACCAACTTTGTCTTCGGTAAAATGAACGACGAAGGTCTGGCGTTCTTCTTCCTGAAGGTTCTCTGCCCTATCGTCTTCATCTCCGCGCTGATCGGTATTCTGCAGCACATCCGCGTTCTGCCGTTCGTTATTCGTGGAATTGGTTTCCTGTTGTCCAAAGTGAACGGCATGGGCAAGCTGGAATCCTTCAACGCCGTCAGTTCCCTGATCCTCGGTCAGTCTGAGAACTTCATCGCGTATAAAGATATTCTCGGCAAAATGTCCCGCAACCGCATGTACACCATGGCGGCAACCGCAATGTCTACCGTTTCCATGTCTATCGTGGGCGCGTATATGACCATGCTGGAGCCAAAGTATGTTGTTGCGGCGCTGGTTCTGAACATGTTCAGCACCTTTATCGTTCTGTCACTGATCAACCCGTACCGCGTTGACGCAAGCGAAGAGAACATTCAGATGTCAAACCTGCACGAAGGCCAGAGCTTCTTCGAAATGCTGGGTGAGTACATTCTGGCGGGCTTCAAAGTGGCGATTATCGTTGCCGCCATGCTGATCGGCTTCATTGCGCTGATTTCTGCGCTGAACGCCCTGTTCGCCGCGGTGCTGGGTATCTCCTTCCAGGGTATTCTGGGCTACATCTTCTACCCGGTTGCATGGGTGATGGGTGTGCCTGCTCACGAAGCGCTGCAGGTGGGCAGTATTATGGCAACCAAACTGGTTTCTAACGAATTCGTTGCGATGATGGATCTGCAGAAAATTGCCAGCACGCTCTCTCCGCGCGCGGAAGGCATTCTGTCCGTGTTCCTTGTCTCCTTCGCGAACTTCTCGTCCATCGGAATTATCGCGGGCGCGATTAAAGGTCTGAACGAAGAACAGGGCAACGTGGTTTCTCGCTTTGGCCTGAAGCTGGTTTACGGCTCTACGCTGGTGAGCGTCCTGTCTGCTTCTATCGCAGCACTGGTACTCTAACGTTTAGCATTAAACAAAAACCGGGAGCCTGGCTCCCGGTTTTTTTATGCCCGCAATTCTTCCAGCGGTTTGGGTTTGCCTATCAGGTAGCCCTGCAGGTAATCCACGCCGAAGCGAAGCAGCATCTCCCGCTGCGCCGGTGTTTCGACGTATTCCGCTACGACGCACAGCGATTTCGTCTTCGCCAGATTACAGATCGACTGCACGATCATCGCATCCATATCATCGGTACAAATGTCTTTAACAAAGCAGCCGTCAATTTTAATGATGTCTGCCTGCAGGCGTCTGAGGCGCTCGTAGTTGGCGTAGCCGGTACCAAAATCATCTATGGCAATCCGGAAACCGTAATCCCGCAGCTGCTGAATATTGTGGATGCTGCAACCTGAATTTGAGAAGGCCTGCTCTTCGGTAATCTCAATCACGACTGACTGAGGCGCAACGCCGTAGCGTTCAAAGAGCGCGCAAATCTCGGTCGCCACCTCTTTTTGCATCAGCGTGAGCGGCATCAGATTAACAGAGAAACGGGCGCCAGCCAGCGTTGAAGGGTGATCTCGCAGCCACAGCAGTAATTTCTCCATGACGCACATATCAAACCGGTGGCTGAGGTTGAACTGGGCAATCAATGGAATAAAGCGGTCAGGAGTGAAGATCTCGCCCTCGCTCTCCATACGCGCCAGAATTTCGTAGTAGCCGCTCCCGTCCGCCTTCTGGATCGGTTGCGCATATAAATGGAACTGGCCCGCCTCCAGGGCATGCTTAATCCGCGCCAGCATCAGGACTCGCTCTGTCGTTTGCCCTGATGCCGCCTCGAGGCTATTCGTGAGCGCAAGCACGTTGTTTGTTGTTCCGCAGGATTGCTCGGCCAGCCAGCTCAGTTGCCCCAGCGTGTGATGCAACTTTTCGCCGTTTTCCACCATTCCCCAGGACGCGCCAAATTCAATATCCAGCCCGGTGTTGTTCCAGAAAATCTTACGGCTGTTCAGCCGATCAACCATGTGCTGAAGGCGCTCAGCGGTTCCCGGGCCCAGTAATACCAGCACAAGCTCGCTTCCGGGGAGCTGGAAGAGCGTCTCATCTTTTTGCAAGAGAGGCTGCAGCGAAGTGGCGATCGTACGTTTGCAATGGACCCGCATGAGGATCCCATAGTGGCGGCTCAAAAATTCCAGGTTATCCATACGCAGAATGCTCACTTTTGCGTCCGGGTGAATCTCAAGATAATCCTCCAGCGCACGAATATTGGGCAATCCGGTCAGCGGATCGGTGAGCGCCCTCCCCTGCCAGCCGCGCTTAAGCCACTCGCTGCGCTGGTAAATACGCGACATGTAAAGCAGACAGATCGCGAACGAGATAAGCACGGACAGAATAAAAGAGAGCGAATGGCCCGATTCCACCCCGTTAAGGAAGTTGTAGTTGTAGGTCAACAGCAGGAGCGCAGATACAGCCCACAGCAGAGAAATCAACGCATAGGTCAGTCGGCTTATCGCTAAGGTAAAAAGAATAAAAATCAGCGGCATCAAATAGCCCGCAATGACGGGAGATTCAAAAGGACCACATAAAATGACGAGAATGAAACTTAAAAGCATCAGCCAGACAAAAATATATAATGAATTCTTGTGAAAAAACACGGGCTTCACGCTTCGTCGCCAGAAAGTTATTGCATAACGAGGATTAATTATCATTCTTAACGGGTAATAGAACATCATGGTAAAAATCAATGCCGCACATATCAGGCTTTGTATATCCACAACGTTATAAATTACCGTCCCTTCGCCGAAAAAGGTCGAAATTGTCACCGGAAAATCAAACAAATAGCCCGCCAAATACATCGACAGTTTAATCCCTATTGGCACCATAAAACCGAGCCAGAATATCCGTAATCCGATGTGCTTGTTAGGGATAGAGTAGCGCCAACGCTTACCTAGCATGATACGCAGAATGCCGCACGCCGCGAACAACGCAAAGGTCTGACAGAACAGTAATACTGTATATTGTAGCGGTGCTAAATTTACATAGAATAAATTAGTGACAGTAAAACCTAACAAAATGGGAAGAATAGCCCTGCGTCCAAATAGCAGAATTACCGCCAGCATTACGCTTAAAGGTAACCATGCTAAATAAACGTCGTGACCATTAACAATTGCGCGGGGAGAGAGATAACGGGAGACAGGTACCGCAATCAGGCATAAAGCCAGAGCAATCATAAATATCTTTACATTATTGTAAGTTTTTCTATTCATTAACCAGGGCATTATTTTCCGAGAGAATTATTGATCGGATGGATAATATGTTTATTAATTGCGCGAATCAAGTTCAAGTCTATTTTTAGACTGGTTTATTGATGCCGATTGAGGTGAGGTACAGAAATACCTTCTTTTTGATAACAAAATAGGGTGGCGGGTGTTACAAACACATAAAAAAACCCTCGTCTTTTGACGAGGGTTTACAATTTTGGTGGAGCTAAGCGGGATCGAACCGCTGACCTCTTGCATGCCATGCAAGCGCTCTCCCAGCTGAGCTATAGC
>NZ_QFXN01000143.1:0-2766 GCF_003144775.1 Enterobacter sp. CGMCC 5087
TCGTAAAGCTGTCATGTTGACGGGCGGCATAATATGAATTCCGCCGCGGGGTGTCAACGGCAAAATCAATCCCAGCCATTCAATCGCCGAAAAATCATGCAAATGAATCACTTTGCGAGCCTGCTCGCAGCCAGGAGTTAAGCCTGTCACGTTTTCACGTAAAACGGTGCTATAAAATGAGCCGTTAATTAACCCCACTGATATTCAGGAAATTGCATGATCAAGGAACGAATGACGCCAGAAGAGTTAGCCCTCCTCACTGGCTATAGCCGCCAGACCATCAATAAATGGGTACGCAAAGAGGGTTGGATTACATCACCAAAACCAGGCGTCCAGGGCGGGAAAGCTCGCCTGGTACATGTGAACGAAAAAGTCCGTGACTTTATCCGCAGCGCACGTCGGGCAACTGAAACGTCCGAACTGCCAGAAGGTGTCAGTCATGATAGTTCGCTTCACACGCTGCTCCTGACGCTGGCCAATGAAATGACGCCGGAAGAGCAGAAGCAGATGACATCGCTGTTAATGCGGGAAGGGATTACCGGCTTGTTGCAACGTTTAGGGATTCGCGATCAGAACTGATATGAAAAAATTACGCAGCAAAATGACCACGGAAGAGCTGGCGGAGAGTTTGGGCGTTGCCAGACAAACGGTTAATCGCTGGATACGCCAGCAGGGATGGAAAACCGAAGGCCTCAACGGCGTGAAGGGTGGTCGCGCGCGGCTCATTCATATTGATGCGCGCGTGAAGGAACATATTATGAGCCTCCCTGCGATCCGTAACCGTCAGGCGGTTTACCATCTCGCTGAGGTCACCGCTTCATACAGTGAACCCTCTTCAAACCTGTCTCCGGGCATTATTGAGACGCTGGAGAGTATGACTCAGCCAGAGCAGAGGCGTCTGGACGCCTTATTGAAACGCGAAGGCATACACGGCTTTCTTACGCGACTCGGTCTCACGGAACAAGAGGCATAAAAAAACGGCAGGGTAACCTGCCGTTTTTTTATCTGAGGCCTAATTACTGCTGATTTTCACGTTCAGCGATAAAGTCCAGCGCCTTGTTAATACGCGCCACGCTGCGTGACTTGCCGATGGCGTGAACCGTCACATCCAGCGCCGGAGACTGTCCCGCCCCGGTCACCGCAACGCGCAATGGCATACCGACTTTACCCATACCGACTTCCAGTTCGTCTGCCGTCGCCTGAATGGCGTGATGCACATTCTCAGCGGTCCACTCGGAAAGGGCCGCCAGCTTGTCGCGCACCACTTCCAGCGGCTGGCGCGCAACCGGACGGAGGTGTTTCTTCGCGGCGTCCGCGTCGAACTCTTCAAACTCTTCATAGAAGTAGCGGCAGCTTTCGGCAATCTCTTTCAGCGTTTTGCAGCGCTCGCCGAGGAGTTTCACCAGGTCCGTCAGCTCAGGGCCAGTGCGGGTATCAATATTTGCCTGCTCAATATGCCACTGCAGATACGTCGCCACATATTCTGGCTGCATGGTGTTGATGTAATGATGGTTCAGCCACAGGAGCTTGTCGGTATTAAAGGCGCTCGCTGATTTGCTTACAGAGCTCAGAGAGAACAATTCGATCATCTCTTCGCGACTGAAGATCTCCTGGTCACCGTGGGCCCAGCCCAGACGCACCAGATAGTTCAGCAGTGCTTCCGGCAGATAACCGTCGTCACGATACTGCATAACGCTTACCGCACCGTGACGTTTAGACAGTTTTTTCCCGTCATCGCCGTTGATCATGGAGACGTGCGCATAAACTGGCACAGGGGCGTTCAGCGCCTTCAGGATGTTGATCTGACGTGGCGTATTGTTGATATGGTCTTCACCACGGACAACGTGGGTAATTTCCATATCCCAGTCGTCAACCACAACGCAGAAGTTGTAGGTTGGAGAACCGTCGGTACGACGGATGATCAGATCGTCCAGCTCCTGGTTGCTGAATTCAATTGGGCCACGGATCTGGTCGTCAAAGATCACCGAGCCCTCTTGCGGGTTAGCAAAACGCACCACGCAAGGCTCATCAGCAGCATGCTCGCTATGGTCGTGGCGGCAGTGGCCGTCATAACGCGGCTTTTCACCGTTAGCCATCTGCGCTTCACGCAGTTCATCCAGACGCTCTTTAGAGCAGTAGCATTTATACGCCGTGCCCGCGACCAGCATCTCATCAATGACGGCGTTATAGCGGTCAAAGCGTTTGGTCTGGAAGTAAGGACCTTCATCCCATTCCAGATTCAGCCAGTTCATCCCATCCATAATGGCTTCAATTGCTTCTGGCGTGGAGCGCTCAAGATCGGTGTCTTCAATACGCAGCACGAACTCACCTTTGTTGTGGCGTGCGAAAAGCCAGGAATAGAGAGCGGTACGTGCACCACCGACGTGCAGATAGCCTGTCGGGCTCGGCGCGAAGCGAGTTTTGATTTTCATGAAATGGCCTTACGTTATAAAGATGCCGGCAATCGGCAAATCCTGGGGAAAAAAACGATGGGCAATATTCTATCACTGTGGGGGGATTCCTCAATGTTGATCCCTTTATCGTGACCGAGTTTGCGATTTTTGTTTAGAAATCATGCGCCATTGCCCGTTTCACGATCGTTTTGTTTAATTTTACGACGAACGAATAAAAACTTTAGAAAATGCGTTGACTCATTTTCAACTCTCCCTATAATGCGACTCCACACAGCGGGGGTGATTAGCTCAGTTGGTAGAGCATCTCCTTTACACGGAGGGGGTCGGCGGTTCGAGCCCGTCATCACCCACC
>NZ_QFXN01000144.1:0-18640 GCF_003144775.1 Enterobacter sp. CGMCC 5087
GTGTAAAAAAGCGCCCTAAAGGCGCTTTTTTGCTATCCGCAGTTTGTCTACTTTCGACCTCCAGTAACGCATCATTAATACTGATTGCGTATCGATGTTACTCCCTGCCAGATATGGCAGTTTTGCTCAAGCTAATCCCGTTGGTGCCGATACCTCTGTTTTATAACGCGAGGAAATACTATGACGACCATTCAAGCTTCAACCCAAATGATTCAAACCAGCAGCGGTGGGAGTGGCGCTTCTGGCAGTAACGACATCGCTTCCCAGATCAGCAGTATTATTGACAAGATCAAAAAGCTGACTCAGCAGTTAAAAGAGCTGGCGAACAGCACCGGCAGCGCTGATGAGAAGAAGAAGCAGCAGGAACTTATTCAGACCCAGATCAAAGTGCTTCAGGCGCAGCTCGCCTCACTGCAGCGCCAGCAGGCAGAAGAGGCCCAAAAGAAGCAGGATCAAAAGCTGGGCAAAGTGGAAGGTGTGAATAACCCTTCAGACAATAATCAGATTGATATCTACATCTAATCTTCTGATGCGTTAAACAGTGGGTCGCGTATGCGGGCTTCGGTTAATCGTTGTGCCTGAATACGCACCACTTCCCAGATAGCCTGCGCCGCCCCCGAGAGTGAGCGATTTTTTCGCCGCACCAGCATCAGCTTTCGCTCAACAACGGGCGTTAATCGCCTGACGGCCAGCCGGCTTCCCTGCGGCAGGGGAAGCGCCAGGGCGGGCAACACGCTGATGCCAATGCCGGCTTCCACCATGGGAAACAGCGTCGCCGGGTGACCAATCTCCTGCACGATCGTTGCCTTTACGCCCTGATTCACCAGCGCGGAATCAATCAGCGGACGACTGCCCGAGGCATAATCCTGTAAAACCAGGTTCGCGCCCGTCAGGGACTGCCAGCTGACTTCCGGCAACGTGACCAGCGGGTCGTCGTCACGGCAGAGCAGCAAGAATGGCTCGGAAAGTACGCTTTCACACGCCAGATCGCTCGCCTGGCCAGGATCGATCACAATACCAAAATCCACATCGCCCTGGCGGATGCTTTCCAGCACCCACTGTTGCGGCCTGTCATGCAGGACAAAATCAATGTCCGGATAGCGGTGGCTTCCCTCGGCAATACACTGAGGGATAAGGTGCGCAGAGATTGTCTGACTGGCCGCGACGCGCACGGTCCCCGAAAGCTGCTGCCCCAGCCTCCCCACGTCTCTGAGCGTGCTGTTCAGCTCATCCAGCAGCCGTTCGAGGCGCAGGGCCAGCTGCTGCCCCGCTTCGGTCAGCACCACTTCGCGCGTGGTGCGGTCCAGCAACTTCACCCCGGTCTGATTCTCCAGCTCTTTCACGCTGTGGCTGACCGCCGACTGGCTGAGGCCAATCTTCTCGCCTGCCCGGCTAAAGCTGCGGGCGTGAGCGACGGTGACGAAAATACGAAGCTGACGTAGGGAATAATTCATCTGTTTCATTCATGAATGGATGCAATAAATCAATTTTATTTCTCAAATAGAAAAAAGCACAATAGCGACATCTGATTTCAGGAGTCATTATGAAACTATTTCGTATTCTTGATCCGTTCACGCTTACCCTGGTGGTTACCGTTTTACTGGCCTCGTTTTTCCCCGCCCGCGGGGGCTTCGTCCCGTTTTTTGAAGGCCTGACGACGGCCGCCATCGCGCTGCTGTTCTTTATGCACGGTGCAAAACTCTCGCGCGAAGCCATTATTGCCGGCGGTAGCCACTGGCGGCTGCATCTCTGGGTGATGTGCAGCACGTTCATTCTGTTCCCAATCCTCGGCGTGCTGTTTGCCTGGTGGGCGCCGGTTAACGTCGACCCGGCGCTCTACACCGGTTTCCTGTATCTCTGTATTCTGCCGGCTACCGTGCAGTCCGCCATTGCCTTTACCTCTCTCGCGGGAGGAAACGTTGCGGCCGCGGTTTGCTCGGCATCGGCATCCAGCCTGTTAGGGATTTTCGTTTCCCCGCTGCTGGTGGGCCTGCTGATGAACATGCACGGCGCGGAAGGCAATCTCGAGCAGGTTGGAAAAATCTGCCTGCAGCTGCTGTTGCCGTTTGTCCTCGGCCATCTCTCGCGTCCATGGACCGGGGCGTTCGTGGCAAAGCACAAGAAATGGATCTCAAAAACCGACCAGTCGTCGATTCTGCTGGTGGTCTATTCCGCCTTCAGCGAAGCGGTCGTGAACGGGATCTGGCATAAGGTCGGCGCAGGCTCGCTGCTGTTTATCGTGGTGGTCAGCCTCGTCCTGCTGGCGATTGTGATTGCGGTAAACGTCTTTGTGGCACGCAGGTGCGGCTTCAGCAAAGCGGATGAAATCACCATTGTCTTCTGCGGTTCCAAAAAGAGCCTGGCGAACGGTATCCCGATGGCCAATATTCTTTTCCCGACCTCGGTGATTGGGATGATGGTGCTGCCGCTGATGATTTTCCACCAGATCCAGCTGATGGTCTGCGCGGTGCTGGCGCGTCGCTACAAGCGCCAGACCGAAAAGCTGGCGCAGGAAGAGACCCGCGCCGCGAAGGCTTAAGGACGTTTCAGGGGCTGAACCAGCTGGGTCAGCCCCTCGGTTTTGATCAGTAACGTGATAGCCATCAGCTCGCCCAGCCGCCCTGCCGGGAATTCATCCTTACGGGCAAACCACAGCAGATACTCCTCCGGCAAATCAATCAGCCTGCGGCCCTTGTATTTACCGAACGGCATCTCCGTATTGGCTATTTCAACGAGCTGTTCTTTCTCCACGTTACTCTCCTAACAGACGCATCATTTCCGCTTCGTCGATAACCTCAATGCCGAGCTCCTGGGCTTTCGCCAGCTTCGATCCCGCCGCTTCCCCGGCGATCACCAGGTCGGTTTTCTTCGACACGCTGCCCGCCACTTTGGCCCCCAGCGCCACAAGGCGCGCTTTCGCATCGTCGCGTGAAAGCTGGCTCAGGCTGCCGGTCAGGACTACCGTTTTACCGGCGAACGGGCTGTCGATCTCTTCGGCGTTAACCACTACCGGCGCGGGCCACTTAATGCCCTCCTCCAGCAGCTTGCCGATGACTTCACGGTTGCTCTCTTCGGCGAAGAAGTTAAAGACGTGCGTGGCGACCACAATGCCTACGTCAGGGACTTTCTGCAGCTCGTCGATGCTAGCCTTTTCCAGCGCCTCCAGCGTACCAAAGTACGCCGCCAGGCCCGCCGCCGTCGCCTCACCCACTTCACGGATGCCCAGCGCGTACAGGAAGCGGGCAAAGGTGGTCTCTTTGGCGGCTTCGAGCGCGTTCACCACGTTCTGGGCTGACTTTGGTCCCATGCGGTCGAGACCGGTCAGTTTACCTGCCGTCAGCCTGAAGAGATCCGCTGGCGTATGGACATACTCTTTCTCAACCAGCTGATCGATAATCTTGTCGCCCATGCCGTCAACGTCCATCGCCCGACGGGAGACGAAGTGCTTCAGCGACTCTTTACGCTGCGCACCACAGATTAAGCCACCCGTACAGCGCGCCACCGCTTCGCCTTCCACACGCTCAACGTCGGAGCCGCACACCGGGCAGTGGGTCGGAAAGACGATCTCGCGCGTATCGGCAGGACGTTCTGACTCCACAACGTTAACCACCTGCGGGATAACGTCGCCCGCGCGGCGAATCACCACTTTGTCACCAATGCGCAGGCCGAGGCGTTCGATTTCATCGGCGTTATGCAGCGTGGCATTACTCACCAGCACGCCCGCAACCTGCACGGGCTCCAGACGGGCGACCGGGGTAATCGCCCCCGTACGGCCAACCTGGAACTCCACGTCGCGAACGAAAGTCATCTGCTCCTGAGCAGGGAATTTAAACGCCACTGCCCAGCGCGGCGCGCGGGCCACAAAGCCCAGCTGCTCCTGCAGCGCCAGTGAATTCACCTTGATGACGACGCCATCAATATCAAACCCGAGCGTCGGGCGGTCCTCTTCCACCTTGTGGTAGAACGCCAGCACCGCTTCCGGCGAGTCGCAGAGCTGAACGCGGTTGCTCACCGGCAGGCCCCACGCTTTAAACTGCAGCAGGCGTCCGAGGTGCGTATCCGGCAGCTCGCCGCCCTCCAGAATACCGACGCCGTAGCAGAAGAAAGTAAGCGGTCGCTTCGCGGTAATACGCGGGTCAAGCTGGCGCAGAGAGCCTGCCGCCGCATTACGCGGGTTAGCAAACACCTTACCGCCGGTGCGACGCGCCTCGTCGTTAATTTTCTCGAAGCCCGCCTGGGGCAGGAACACCTCGCCGCGCACTTCCAGACGCGCGGGAATGTTGTCACCCTGCAGCTTCAGCGGGATCGCACGGATGGTACGCACGTTGGTAGTGATGTCTTCGCCCGTCGTACCGTCGCCACGCGTTGCGGCACGCACCAGCACGCCGTTTTCGTAGAGAAGGCTGACCGCCAGGCCATCCAGCTTGAGCTCGCAGCACCAGGTGAGGGAGTCGCTGCTTTTCAGGCGATCCTGCACGCGCTTGTTAAACGCGAGGAAGCTCTCTTCATCGAAGACGTTATCCAGCGACAGCATCGGCACCTCATGGCGCACCTGGCTGAAAGCGCCCAGCGGCTCAGCGCCGACGCGCTGGGTGGGGGAATCCGGCGTGATAAGCTCCGGATGCTGCGCCTCTAGTTCACGCAGCTCGCGCATCAGGCGGTCATATTCGGCATCCGGGACTTCCGGCGCGTCCATAACATGATAGAGATATTCATGATGGCGAAGCGTGGTTCGCAGTTCAGTGAGTTGTTGTTCGATTGAGTCCATATCGCACCATCAATGAGAAAAAACCCCCGACAGGCGGGGGTTGAGGAGGAGTTGAAGTAAGCGCGACTATTACGCGTTAGCTTCCTTAACTTCGCGGATGCGGTCCTGATACTCGCGCAGCTTCTGCGGAGTCATCATTCGACGCTGATCGTCGAGCACCACACCACCGACTTCGTCAGCGATGTGCTGAGCGGACTGCAGCATCAGCTTAAAGTTTTGCAGTTCGTCGCCGTAAGAAGGCACCTGCATAAAGATAGTGACGCCCGGGGTCACGAAATCACCGGTCATTTCCGGATCAAAGGTGCCGGGGTTAACCATGTTGGCCAGGCTGAACAGCGCCGGGCCGCTACCGTCAGGGCTTAGATGGCGATGGAAAATGTTCATATCACCAAACTTGAATCCTGCCTGTTGAATACTGTTGAGCAGCACGTCACCGTTAAGATGGCTGCCGTGATGCGCGGCCACGTTCATGATGATCACCGCTTCTTTACGCTGTGGTTTTTCAACAACCGGCTCAGGCTCTACAACGGGCTCTGGCTCAACGTGCGGGGCCGGAGCAGGCTGTACGTGAACAGGCTGCTGCGGTTGTTGTACCGGCTGAGCAGGCTGTTGCTGCACGGGCTGCTGCACCGGCTGCTGTTGAACCGGCTGTGGCGCAGCAGGCTGCTGATAAACAGGCTGTTGCGGCGGCTGGCGCACCGGTTCTTCCACAGGCTGCGGCGCTGGCTGGCGCGGCTGTGCAGAAGCATACGGCGGTTGATACTGGTGCTGCGAAGGACGAGGCGCTTCATGCTCCCCATGGCCTGCGCCGGGCGCAGTATTGACCCGATGAACACGAACTTCACCCACGCCGTCGTCATCGCTGCCGTCGATGTCATCTTCACTGTCATCGTCGTCACGACTGGACTTCATGCGCTTCAGTGGGCGATCGCGAAACATCGAGGAACGCTCTTTACGGCTGGTCCAGAAACCATGTACCAGTAAAGCGATTATGGCGATCGCGCCAACAATGATTAATATCAGACGCAAATCCTGCATCATTATATTCTCTGTTGTTCTAACACCTTGCCACCACGGCAAACATTTACTCACTAAGAGTATTTGCCGTTTACGTCAAGTGCAAGTGTGTGCAGAGCATTCACAGCATAAAGATGAAGGAAATCGTGCTTTTTGCTGGTTTTTCGAACATTTCCGAACTGGTCATTGCTCCGTAAGTGGATAATATAGGCGGGCAATTCCACTGGTTGTGTAAAAAGGAGTACAGCCTGGCTATGGTTTCAACATCTTCTTCTCCCCCGCGCAGCGGCGTCTGGTATTTTTCTCAGGGCTGGAAACTGGTCTCCCTGCCGGGGATTCGACGCTTCGTCATTCTGCCGCTATTGATCAACATTATTCTGATGGGCGGCGCGTTCTGGTGGCTGTTCACAAAGCTGGAGAGCTGGATCCCGTCGCTGATGAGTTACGTGCCGGACTGGCTGCAGTGGCTTAACTACCTGCTCTGGCCGGTAGCGGTGATCTCCGTGCTGCTGGTGTTTGGGTACTTCTTTTCGACGATTGCCAACTGGATAGCCGCGCCGTTTAACGGTCTGCTGGCGGAACAGCTTGAAGCGCGGCTTACCGGTGCGACGCCGCCGGACACGGGCGTGCTGGGGATCATGAAAGACCTGCCACGCATCATGAAGCGCGAGTGGCAGAAGTTTGCCTGGTACCTGCCCCGCGCGATTGTGCTGCTTATCCTCTACTTTGTGCCAGGCATTGGCCAGACGGTGGCGCCGGTGCTGTGGTTCCTGTTCAGCGCCTGGATGCTGGCCATCCAGTACTGCGACTATCCGTTCGATAACCACAAGGTGCCGTTTAAAGAGATGCGCACTGCCCTGCGCAGTCAGAAGGTCGCCAATATGCAGTTTGGCGCGCTGACCAGCCTGTTCACCATGATTCCCTTCCTGAATCTCTTCATCATGCCCGTCGCCGTCTGCGGCGCGACGGCGATGTGGGTCGACTGCTACCGTGCTAAGCACGCGTTATGGAAATAATGCAAAAATGTGTAAAGCAGGGGTGGCTTATGCCGCCCCTTATTCCATACTGATCCCCATTATTTCCTTGCAGTATATAGATATGCGAATTCCTTACTTCCCCCTACCTGCTCAACAGGTATGCTGGGTCGGTATCCCAATTTCATACAGTTAAGGACAGGCCATGAGTAAGATTTATGAAGACAACTCGCTGACTATCGGTCATACGCCCCTGGTTCGACTGAACCGTATCGGTAATGGACGCATTCTGGCGAAGGTCGAATCACGTAACCCGAGCTTCAGCGTAAAATGCCGTATCGGTGCAAACATGATTTGGGATGCTGAAAAACGTGGCGTACTGAAGCCTGGCGTTGAGCTGGTGGAACCGACCAGTGGTAACACCGGTATCGCTCTGGCCTATGTGGCTGCCGCACGCGGCTACAAGCTGACGCTGACTATGCCAGAAACCATGAGCATCGAGCGTCGTAAGCTGCTTAAAGCGCTAGGCGCGAACCTGGTGCTGACCGAAGGCGCGAAGGGCATGAAGGGCGCCATTCAGAAAGCCGAAGAGATTGTGGCCAGCGATCCGGCGAAATATCTGCTGCTGCAGCAGTTCAGCAACCCGGCAAACCCGGAAATTCACGAGAAGACCACCGGTCCGGAAATCTGGGAAGATACAGACGGCCAGGTTGACGTCTTTATCTCCGGCGTGGGTACCGGCGGTACGCTGACCGGCGTGTCACGCTATATTAAAGGCACAAAGGGTAAAAAAGACCTGATCACCGTTGCCGTTGAGCCGACTGACTCACCGGTTATCACCCAGGCACTGGCGGGTGAAGAGCTTAAGCCAGGCCCACATAAAATTCAGGGTATTGGCGCAGGCTTCATTCCGGGCAACCTGGATCTGAAGCTAATCGATAAAGTGGTGACTATCACTAACGAAGAAGCCATTTCTACCGCGCGTCGCCTGATGGATGAAGAAGGCATTCTGGCGGGTATCTCTTCCGGTGCGGCCGTTGCGGCAGCACTCAAGCTGCAGGAAGACGAAGCCTTTACCAATAAGAATATTGTGGTTATCCTTCCTTCTTCGGGCGAGCGTTACTTGAGCACCGCACTGTTTGCCGATCTGTTTACCGAAAAAGAGCTGCAACAGTAGTGCCAGCATGTTAATAACGCGTAAAAAAGCACCTTTTCAGGTGCTTTTTTGTGGCCTGCTTCAAACTTTTGCCCCTCCTGGCATTGCTTCACCCCGTTGGGTCTGGTATTTAAACCAGCAATTATTTTGATGCGTGAAATTAATCGGTGAATGAAATAGCCTTGCTGAATCGATTTTATGATTTGGTTCAAGTCTTGCTTTCGCTGCATAATGTTTAATGACGATCGAAACGTCAGCGCTAACAATACAGGCTAAAGTTCAGTCGCCAGGCTAGACTTTAGTTCCACAACACTAAACCTATAAGTTGGGGAAATACAATGTTCCAGCAAGAAGTTACCATTACCGCTCCGAACGGTCTGCACACCCGCCCTGCTGCTCAGTTTGTTAAAGAAGCAAAAGGCTTCACTTCTGAAATCACTGTGACTTCCAACGGCAAAAGCGCGAGCGCAAAAAGCCTGTTCAAACTGCAGACTCTGGGCCTGACTCAGGGCACTGTTGTCACCATTTCTGCAGAAGGTGAAGACGAGCAGAAAGCAGTTGAGCATCTGGTAAAACTGATGGCTGAGCTCGAGTAAGTTTCCGGGTTCTTTTAAATATCAGTCACAAGTAAGGTAGGGTTATGATTTCAGGCATTTTAGCATCCCCGGGTATCGCTTTCGGCAAAGCACTGCTGCTGAAAGAAGACGAGATCGTCATCGACCGGAAAAAAATTTCTGCCGACAAGGTTGATCAGGAAGTTGAACGTTTTCTGAGCGGTCGTGCCAAGGCATCTGCGCAACTGGAAGCAATCAAAACTAAAGCTGGCGAAACTTTCGGTGAAGAAAAAGAAGCCATCTTCGAAGGGCACATCATGCTGCTCGAAGATGAGGAGCTGGAGCAGGAAATCATAGCCCTGATTAAAGATAAAGGCATGACGGCCGACGCGGCTGCGCATGAAGTTATTGAAGGTCAGGCAACTGCCCTGGAAGAACTGGATGATGAATACCTGAAAGAGCGTGCGGCTGACGTACGTGACATCGGTAAGCGCCTGCTGCGCAACATCCTGGGTCTGGCCATCATCGATCTGAGCGCGATTCAGGATGAAGTCATCCTGGTTGCCGCTGACCTCACCCCGTCTGAAACCGCACAGCTGAACCTGAAAAAGGTCCTCGGTTTCATCACCGACGCGGGTGGCCGTACCTCCCACACCTCTATCATGGCGCGCTCTCTGGAACTGCCTGCCATCGTGGGTACCGGTAGCGTCACCTCTCAGGTGAAAAACGGCGACTATCTGATTCTGGATGCCGTAAACAATCTGGTTTACGTCAACCCAACTAATGAAGAGATCGATAAACTGCGCGCGGTTCAGGAGCAGGTTGCGACTGAAAAAGCGGAACTCGCTAAGCTGAAAGACCTGCCAGCCATCACCCTGGACGGCCATCAGGTAGAAGTGTGCGCAAACATCGGCACCGTCCGCGACGTTGATGGCGCTGAGCGCAACGGTGCGGAAGGCGTAGGTCTCTATCGTACAGAATTCCTGTTCATGGACCGCGACGCGCTGCCAACGGAAGAAGAGCAGTTTGCTGCCTATAAAGCCGTTGCTGAAGCCTGTGGCTCTCAGGCGGTTATCGTCCGTACCATGGACATCGGTGGCGACAAAGAGCTGCCGTACATGAACTTCCCGAAAGAAGAGAACCCGTTCCTGGGCTGGCGTGCAATCCGTATCGCGATGGATCGTAAAGAGATCCTGCGTGACCAGGTTCGCGCGATCCTGCGTGCCTCTGCTTTCGGTAAACTGCGCATCATGTTCCCGATGATCATCTCTGTTGAAGAAGTGCGTGCACTGAAGAAAGAGATCGAAATCTACAAACAGGAACTGCGCGACGAAGGTAAAGCGTTTGACGAGTCAATCGAGATCGGCGTAATGGTGGAAACACCTGCGGCGGCGACCATTGCGCGTCATTTAGCCAAAGAAGTTGATTTCTTTAGTATCGGCACCAATGATTTAACGCAGTACACCCTGGCAGTTGACCGTGGTAATGATATGATTTCACATCTCTACCAGCCAATGTCACCGTCCGTACTGAACTTGATCAAGCAAGTTATTGATGCTTCTCATGCAGAAGGTAAATGGACTGGCATGTGTGGTGAGCTTGCAGGCGACGAACGTGCTACACTTCTGTTGCTGGGTATGGGTCTGGACGAATTCTCTATGAGCGCCATTTCCATCCCGCGCATTAAGAAGATTATCCGTAACACGAACTTCGAAGATGCGAAGGTGTTAGCAGAGCAGGCTCTTGCTCAACCGACAACGGACGAGTTAATGACGCTGGTTAACAAGTTCATTGAAGAAAAAACAATCTGCTAATCCACGAGATGCGGCCCAAATTACTGCTTAGGAGAAGATCATGGGTTTGTTCGATAAACTGAAATCTCTGGTTTCTGATGATAAGAAAGACTCCGGAACTATTGAGATTGTTGCTCCGCTCTCCGGCGAGATCGTCAACATCGAAGACGTGCCGGATGTAGTGTTTGCTGAGAAAATCGTTGGTGATGGCATTGCTATCAAACCAACTGGCAACAAAATGGTTGCTCCAGTTGACGGCACCATCGGTAAAATTTTTGAAACCAACCATGCGTTCTCTATCGAATCTGATAGCGGTATCGAACTGTTCGTTCACTTCGGTATCGACACCGTTGAACTGAAAGGCGAAGGCTTCAAACGTATCGCGGAAGAAGGCCAGCGTGTTAAAGTTGGCGACCCGGTAATTGAATTCGATCTGCCACTGCTGGAAGAAAAAGCCAAGTCTACCCTGACGCCGGTTGTTATCTCCAACATGGACGAAATCAAAGAACTGATCAAACTGTCTGGCAGCGTCACCGTGGGTGAAACCCCGGTTATCCGCATCAAGAAGTAATTCTTGCAGCACAGAAAAATGGCGCCTTCGGGCGCCATTTTTGTTTATGCCGGTAGGATAAGCTCGTCGTAGCCTTTCGACTGGGTATAAAGCATCACATCAGTCACCCGATCGCCGGCCATGCGAATGGCGTCGGCAACGGTTTTTCCCTCAACAATTCCGCTCACCAGTTCTGAACAGAACAGGTCGCCCGTCCCTTTCAGATCGGTTTCTACGCGCGGATGCGCGCTGACGGTCACGCCTTCATTCGTCACCAGCACTACGTGGATGTTTTCCGGGTCATCGGCCACCGGCGCGCTGGTGATCGCCACCCATTTCAGGCTGTCGGAGAGCAGTCCCTGCGCCGCAGAGATGGCGCTTTCCGGCGTACGGCACGGTTTGCCGCTTAACACTTCCAGCTCGTAGACGTTTGGCGTGATCCCCTGCGCCAGCGGCAGCAGGTGTTCCCGATACGCCTGCGGGATCTCTGGCTTCACGTACATACCGCTGTCGATATCGCCGATAACCGGGTCGACCAGCACCAGCAGGTCAGGATGCTGCGCTTTGACCGCCTTCAGCCATTGAGACAGCAGGACGATCTGGCTGGCGCTGCCCATATAGCCGGTGGTGACCGCCTTAAGCTCGCGCAGGATCTCGCGCTCTTCCAGTGCCTTAAGATAGCCGCTGAACCACTCGTCGGGGATCACTCCACCATAAAACGTGTCGTAGTGCGGCGTGTTGCTAAACAGTACCGTCGGCACGGCGGTAACGTTCAGCCTGTGGGTACGAATATTCGGTACCGCAATGCTGTTCCCCACGCTGCCGTAAACCACCTGCGACTGCACCGCGACAATATCGGTTTGCTGCGCCCGGGTATTATCCCGGAATAGAATCATCTCCATGACGCTTAAATCCCCGCCCCCTGCGAATAACTCTCTTCACCAAAGATGCCGGTAGACAGATAGCGATCGCCGCGATCGCAAATAATCGCAACTATTACCGCCCCCGGGTTTGCCTGCGCTACCCGAATCGCACCCGCTACCGCGCCGCCCGAGCTGACGCCGCAGAAGATACCTTCGCGCACGGCCAGCTCACGCATGGTATTTTCCGCCTCGCGCTGGTGAAGATCCAGCACCTGGTCCACCAGCTGCGCATTAAAGATGCCGGGCATATACTCCGCCGGCCAGCGGCGAATGCCCGGAATGCTGCTCCCCTCTTCCGGCTGGAGGCCAACGATGGTGACGGCTTTTTCCTGCTCGCGCAGAAAACGCGATACCCCGGTAATGGTGCCGGTGGTGCCCATGCTGGAGACAAAATGGGTGATACGCCCGTCGGTTTGCTGCCAGATTTCCGGGCCGGTGGTGGTGTAGTGCGCGTACGGGTTGTCCGGATTGTTGAACTGATCCAGCAGTTTACCTTCACCGCGCCCGGCCATCTCCAGCGCTAAGTCGCGTGCGCCTTCCATTCCCTGCTCTTTGGTCACCAGAATCAGCTCGGCCCCGTAGGCACGCATCGCGGCGCGGCGCTCCTGGCTCATGTTGTCCGGCATCAGCAGCTTCATGCGGTAGCCTTTCAGCGCCGCAATCATCGCCAGGGCGATACCGGTATTGCCGCTGGTGGCCTCTATCAGCACGTCGCCTGGCTTAATTTCTCCGCGTTTTTCGGCCTGGACAATCATCGACAGCGCCGCTCGGTCTTTCACCGACCCCGCCGGGTTGTTGCCTTCGAGTTTGACCCAGATTTCGCTGCCGTTGTCCGGCCCCATGCGCTGAAGTTTGACCAGAGGAGTGTTGCCGATGGTGTGTTCGAGTGTATTCACGATTTTTACTCAATAAAAAAGCCGGGGCGCGCGCAGCGATCCCGGCCTACAAGACGCAGTGATAACTGTAGGCCCGGTCAGCGCAGCGCCACCGGGCGATAAACATCCTAATAACCTATCAGGCTGACTCCGCCAGAGCAATATCCTCGCGCGTCTCGATGCGCTCCTTCCCGTGATAAATCCGGGCATGCTGCAGCCCGACAAACAGGCGCTCACCCCGGTGCGGCGGCACGTCGTCGCGCATGACCACGGTCAGCGGCTCGGTATACCAGCCCAGCGGCTGTACCACCAATTGGGTGTAGTGACCTTTAGGGCTAGCTTCCAGCACCTGCACCGGCAGCGGTGAATCCAGGCTGGTTCGGCGGCTCACGTCCACTTCCCACGGACGCAGGAACAGATCGACCGGCCCCTGATGCGCGGAGGTATAGCCCAGCGGCCAGCGGTGCGCGCCAACATGGAACTGTCCGCCGCGAATAGTACCCTGAAGACGGTTTACCTCGCCCATAAACTCCAGCACGAAGCGGGTCGCCGGCTCGCGCCAGAGCTGCTCCGGCTCGTCAACCTGCTCAATGTTGCCCTGGCTCATGACCACCACGCGATCCGCGACCTCCATCGCCTCTTCCTGGTCGTGGGTCACGAAGACGCTGGTGAATTTCAGCTCCTCATGCAGCTGACGCAGCCAGCGGCGCAGCTCTTTACGCACCTGCGCATCCAGCGCGCCGAAGGGTTCATCCAGCAGCAGAATTTGCGGCTCAACGGCCAGCGCGCGCGCCAGCGCCACGCGCTGTTTCTGCCCGCCGGACAGCTGGGCCGGGAAACGGTCCGCCAGGTGAGCCAGCTGCACCATCTCCAGCAGTTTGGTCACTTTGGCCTTAATGGTTGCCGTATCCGGACGCTCGCGACGCGGCAGCACGGTCAGGCCAAACGCGATGTTGTCGAACACGGTCATGTGGCGGAACAGCGCATAATGCTGGAACACAAAGCCTACTTTACGATCGCGGGCGTGCAGGCGACTCACGTCGGTGCCGTGGAAGCGGATGTGTCCGCTGGTCTGATGCTCAAGCCCGGCGATAATACGCAGCAGCGTGGTTTTGCCCGAGCCGGACGGTCCCAGCAGCGCCACCATTTGTCCGGAAGGGATATCCAGCGAGATATCATTCAGCACCTGGGTGCGACCAAAAGACTTCTTAATATTGGCAATCTCAATGCTCATGATTTCCCTCCTGATGCTGACGTTTTTCCTGATTTTCTAAACGCCACTGCACCACACTCTTCAAAAACAGGGTCAAGATGGCCATCAGCGTCAGCAACGCTGCGGCAGTAAACGAGCCGATGGTGTTGTAGTCCTGCTGCAGCAGCTCAATCTGGAGCGGCAGCGACAGGGTTTCACCCCGGATGGAGCCGGAGACGACGGACACGGCACCAAACTCACCAATCGCGCGGGCGTTGGTCAGCACCACGCCGTAAAGCAGCGCCCAGCGAATGTTCGGCAGCGTCACGCGACGGAACATCTGCCAGCCTGACGCGCCCAGTAGTACCGCCGCTTCGTCTTCGTTGCTCCCCTGGCTTAACATCACCGGCACCAGCTCACGCACCACAAACGGACAGGTCACGAAGATGGTGACCAGAACCATGCCCGGCCAGGCGAACATGATTTGCAGGTTATGCTCATCCAGCCAGCCGCCCAGCGGACCGTTGGAGCCGTAAAAGAGCAGGTACACCAGACCGGCCACCACCGGCGACACGGCAAACGGAATATCCAGCAGGGTCAGCAGCAGCTGACGTCCCGGAAAGTTGAAGCGCGTCACCAGCCAGGCCAACAGGGTCCCGAACACGAGGTTCACCGGCACGGTGATCAACGCAATCAGCACGGTCAGCCAGATGGCATGCAGCATATCCGGGTTCGCCAGGTTTTCCAGCGCGGGCATCAGGCCCTTGCTGAATGCCTGAACGAAGATATAAACCGTCGGCACGACGAGAATGAGGGCGGAAACCAGCACGCCCGCCCCAATCAGAAACCATTTACCCCAGTTGATGCGGGGTGCATCGTATCGCTTCAATTGCGTAACTTCCGCCATCAGTGACCTACCACACGTCGACCAAAGCGACTTTGCAGAGTGTTAATCGAGTACAGCAGCAGCAGCGAGGCCGCCAGGATCACCGAGGCAATCGCGCTCGCCGCCGGATAATCAAACTCCTGCAAACGGATGAAAATCATCAGCGAGGTGACTTCAGTTTTCCAGGCGATGTTCCCGGCGATAAAAATCACCGCGCCGAACTCACCGAGGCTGCGGGTAAACGACAGCGCAACGCCCGCCATCAGCGCCGGAGAGAGTTCCGGCAGAACCACCTTGCGGAAGCTCTGCCAGCGCGTGGCACCCAGCGTTTCCGCCGCTTCTTCGTATTCCGGACCCAACTCTTCCAGCACCGGCTGCACGGTACGGACCACAAACGGGATGCTGGTAAAGGCCATCGCCACCGCGATACCGAGCCAGGTGTAGGTCACTTTGATATCAAATTTCGCCAGCCACTCGCCGTACAGCCCGTTCACAGAGAAGAGCGACGCGAGGGTTAAGCCCGCCACCGCCGTCGGCAGCGCAAACGGCAGATCCATCAGGGCGTCAAGCAGCGTGCGGCCCGGGAAGCGATAGCGGGTTAAGATCCACGCCATCAGCAGGCCAAACACGCCGTTAAAAATGGAGGCAACAAACGCCGACAGCAGCGTCACCTTGTAGGCCGCCACCACCTGCGGGTTGGTGACCACGTCCCAGTACTGCGCCCAGCTCATCTGAGCAAGCTGCATCACCAGCGCGCTGAGCGGCAACAGCAGGATCAGGCAGACGAACAGCAGGCTTGTCCCGAGGCTTAAGGTAAAGCCCGGCAGCACGCGTTTTGTCGAAACTGCAAACATTACTTATGCCCCGCCGCCAGCAGTTTGTCTAACTCACCGCCGCTGGCAAAATGCGTTTTCATCACATCAGGCCAGGAGCCGAAATGATCTTCGACGCGGAACAAATCGGTCTGCGGGAACTTATCTTTCAGCTTGTTCATTACGTCCGGGTTGTTCACGCGGTAGTAGTAATCGGTAATGATGGTCTGCGCCTGCGGGCTGTACAGGTAGTTGAGATAGGCTTTTGCCGCTTTCTCGGTACCGTTTGTCTGCACGTTTTTATCCACCCACGCCACCGGGAACTCGGCCAGGATGTTGGTTTTCGGGATAACGACCTCGAAGCCCTGCGCTTCATACTGTTTGCGGATGTTATTCACTTCCGATTCAAAGCTGATCAGCACGTCGCCGAGACCGCGCTCCGCGAAGGTCGTTGTCGCCCCGCGGCCGCCGGTATCAAACACTTCGACGTTTTTCAGGAACTGGGTCATGAACTGCTCGGTTTTGGCTTTATCATTACCGTCAGCCTTGTCGGCCGCGCCCCACGCGGCTAAATAGGTGTAGCGAGCGTTACCGGAGGTTTTTGGATTCGGGAAAATCAGCTTCACGTCGGAACGCACCAGGTCGCTCCAGTCGTGGATATTCTTCGGGTTGCCCTTACGCACCAGGAAGCCCATGGTGGAATAGAACGGGGAGCTGTTGTTCGGCAGACGACTCTGCCAGTCCGCCGGGATGAGCTTGCCTTTGTCATGCAGGATCTGCACGTCAGTCACCTGGTTGTAGGTCACCACATCCGCTTTCAGGCCCTGCAAAATCGCCAGCGCCTGCTTGGACGATCCGGCATGGGACTGCTTGATGGTCAGCTTGTCGCCGTTATTGTCTTTCGCCCACTGCTGTTCAAACGGGGGATTAAGGGCGGCAAACAGCTCGCGGGAGACGTCATACGAACTGTTTAACAGTTCAGTCGCCTGCGCCTGTGCCACCAGCAGTAAACCTGCCAGCGCCAGAGTTCCTTTTTTCAGTACAGTAACGGCCATTGCGCACCCTTATAAATGTGATGACTATCTTATAGTCATAATATTTATAACGGGGATGAAAGGAGTAACGGTTTTATATACCGTTTGGTGATTTAGAAGCAGAAAAGGGAATAAGGGTGAGGCCTGATGCTTTCACCCCAGCCCTCTCCCGCAGGGAGAGGGAGAAAGGACATTACAGCGCCAGCAGACGCTCAACGGACGGCGCAAAGTAATAGCCGCCGGTCACCGGTTTGGTGAAGCGCAGCATGGCGTCGCGCTTGCCGTCGGTATCGCCGAACATGCTCAGCAGCTGCTGCTCGATGTTATAGAGGCGCGCGCAGTACGCGCAGAAGTAGAGGCCGTGCGTGCCGCTTGCCGTGCCGTAAGGCAGACTCTGGCGAACAATCTTCAGCCCTTTTCCGTCTTCTTTGAGATCAACGCGGGACAGGTGAGAGGTTACTGGACGGTCGTCGCCGTCGATCTCTTCGTTGGCTTCTTTAGTGCGGCCAATCATCATCTCCTGATCGTGCACGCTCATGCGGTTAAGCTGCTTGAGGTTGTGCTCCCAGCGCTGCACGAACACGTAGCTGCCGCCCGCGTCCACGCCGTCTTTGATCACCGCCACGTCGCGACGCGTCTCTTCACCCGCCGGGTTTTCGGTGCCGTCGACGAAGCCGCTCAGATCGCGCTCTTCTACCCAGCGGAAGCCGTGAACCTCTTCCTGCACCTCAATGCTGTCGCCAAAGGCCGCTACTGCCGCCTGGGCAACGGAAAAGTTCACGTCGTGACGCAGGGAGAGAATGTGGATCAGCACGTCGTACTGGGTTGCCGGAGCCAGGCCTTTGCCGTAAGGGATGAAGTCTTTCAGCTCTTCCGCCCCTTCGCCACCGCTCAGCTGACGCCAGACGTTATTGCCAAAGGCAACAACGGCGCCGAGGTGGGCTTCCGGGAATTTGGCCTGGAAGGTGGCCAGCTTATCAACAAACGCTTTACTGGCCGCACGCAGGGCATCCACGTCCCCTTTAACATTGGCTTCAATCCAAATCGCCGCGCGGCAATGTTCTGGCAAAATGCCACTCTGAACCTGAGACATCGCTCCTCCTGAAATAAAGATGCCACGTCAGCGTGGCATTGATGGCGGCTATTATACCCAGATTTCAGCGAGGCGGTTTGTTCAGGCGCAAATTACTGCTTCCAGAGTATTTTGCTCACTTTCCAGCTTTTGAGCGTGTCGTCAGACGGCATCAGACCTTCCGGACCGCTCCAGGTTCCGGTGAAGACATAGCTGATGTGCTGGCTGCCTTCAGCCTTACATTCCACCGCGACCTTGTCGTCAGACGGCACGCTGGTGCAGTTGCCAAAAGCCTGCTTATAAAGCTCGCTAAACGGCGTACCCACCTTTACACCGCTCGCCGTCGGAATATCTTCATCCATCACAGCGATACGGTTTACGGTGCCTTTGTCACCGTTAATCACCAGCGCCAGCTTGTCGCCCTTCAGCGCTTCGTAATAGCGAACAATATTGCCATTCTCCGTTTTCATGCCGCTGCGCAGGCGGTAATCGCCGCTGAGCGCATCCTGAATAGCGTCCTGATCCAGCGCCGTCGCGGCGGTAATTTTCCCCACGCCCTGCTCGGTCACTTCCGTTGATGAGCCAAACCAGTTCCACGGATACGCGGCGGACCAGTTAATGGAGGAGAGCGTCGAACAGCCGGTCAACGCCAGCGGGAGAGCGCATAAAAGTAAACGCAGCGATTTCATTGAAACGTCCTTTCTTGTTAAATCAACGCTTGTTGGAGTGCGACATCGGCAAAAAGTGCCGGATTAATCATCCTGATGCGCAAAACAGGCGCGAAGACGCGGGTTGGTCAGCAGCCACAGCAGGGCCACAATATCGGCAACCACCAGCGCAACGCCGGTACCCGTCAGCGGTTCACCGTACCACCAGAGTACCGGCTGCCAGAAGAGCAGCGCAATCTGGGCGAGGATCAGCAGCCAGCGAAGCGCGCCCCAAAAGCGTGGTATCAAATGCCGCCGTCCGCTGCATAAAAAAGCGACCACCGCCGGTATGCCCGGCAGCAAGCCGAGCCAGAAGGCGTCATGATC
>NZ_QFXN01000145.1:0-1862 GCF_003144775.1 Enterobacter sp. CGMCC 5087
AAAGAGATTCAGCAGCGTGTCGCCCTGCCCGCGCGACGCGGCGGCCATCACAAACAGCACCCAGGTTCGGGCCTGAAGCAGCAGAACGCACCAGAATAAAAAGGGCAGCCTGACGCGGCCCTGCGCGTCAAAGTCTGCCGGATGGATCTCAGTACTCTTCATCTTCGATCAGACGCTTTCCTAAACTCAGCACGTCAGAATGCTCGTAGCCCAGACGCTCATACATGCCCAGCACCACGTCGTTATCTTCCCGCACCATGATCTGGATTTTCGGGCAGCCACGGGCGATCAGCTTCTTCTCGAGCCGGTTCAGCAGCGCATTGGCGATGCCGCGGCCACGGTATTCGGGGTGGACGCCCAGATAATAGGCCGAGCCGCGGTGGCCGTCATAACCGCCCATGACCGTCCCCACAACCTCGCCGTTGACTTCCGCGACCAGAAACAGACTGACGTCGTGATTCACCTTACGTTCGATATCCATTTCCGGATCGTTCCACGGACGCAGCAGATCGCAGCGCTCCCAAAGGGTGATCACCTCTTCGAAATCTTCCTGGCGAAAAACGCGTATCTCCATGGTATTAACCGCCTTTTCGGGTTTAAAAACAGTGATTATGGCGCGAAGCTCGCCTTTCGCCAATAACCGGGGAAAATCTCGCCAAAATTTGGCATAATGTCACTTTGTCACGTATTGAAATGAAAAGTAAAACAATTATCAATATGGACTGTCGTAACGGGAAACACGATACGATATAACACCAGGACCCCATTTTTTAGTATTCAGGCCGCATGAGCACATTCAAACCATTAAAAGCACTCACATCGCGTCGTCAGGTTCTCAAAGCGGGGCTGGCGGCCTTAACGTTAACGGGCATCGCAAAGCAGGCTCAGGCAAAAGACGAGAGCACGCTCAAAACCAGTAACGGACACAGCAAACCGAAAACCAAAAAGCCGGGCGCGAAGCGCCTGGTGATGCTCGACCCGGGCCACGGCGGTATTGATACCGGCGCTATAGGCAAAAACGGGTCGAAAGAAAAACACGTCGTGCTGGCAATTGCAAAAAACGTGCGCGCAATTTTACGCAGCAACGGCATTGACGCCCGTCTGACGCGCTCTGGCGACACCTTTATTCCGCTGTATGACCGCGTTGAGATCGCCCACCAGCACGGTGCGGATCTGTTTATGTCGATCCACGCCGACGGCTTTACCAACCCTTCCGCGGCTGGCGCCTCGGTGTTTGCGCTTTCCAACCGTGGCGCCAGTAGCGCCATGGCAAAATACCTCTCCGACCGCGAAAACCGGGCGGATGAAGTCGCCGGGAAAAAAGCCACTGACAAAGATCACCTGCTACAGCAGGTGCTGTTCGACCTCGTGCAGACGGATACGATTAAAAACAGCCTGACGCTCGGCTCGCATATTCTGAAGAAGATTAAGCCGGTGCATCGTCTGCACAGCAAAGGCACCGAGCAGGCGGCGTTCGTGGTCCTGAAATCGCCGTCCATCCCGTCCGTGCTGGTGGAAACGTCCTTTATTACCAACCCGGAAGAAGAGCGGCTCCTCGGCACCACGGCGTTTCGTCAGAAGATCGCCAACGCCATCGCCTCCGGCATTATCAGTTACTTCAACTGGTTCGATAACCAAAAAGCGCACTCCAGGAAACGTTGATGAAACCCGATGCTCAACTGGTAAAAACCTTCCTGCTGCAGCTGCAGGATGAGATCTGCCAGAAACTGGCCGCCGCAGACGGCGGTGAATTTCAGGAAGATAACTGGCAGCGTGAGGCTGGCGGCGGCGGGCGCAGCCGGGTTCTGCGTAACGGCGGCATCTTCGAACAGGCGGGCGTGAATTTTTCACACGTTCACGGC
>NZ_QFXN01000146.1:0-50960 GCF_003144775.1 Enterobacter sp. CGMCC 5087
ATGCCCGCGTCTGCGACGGCGCATCGTCCTGAACTCGCGGGCCGCAGCTTCGAGGCGATGGGCGTTTCGCTGGTAGTGCACCCGCACAACCCGTTCGTGCCCACCAGCCATGCCAACGTGCGCTTTTTCATTGCGGAAAAACCGGGCGCCGACCCTGTCTGGTGGTTCGGCGGCGGTTTCGATTTAACGCCCTACTACGGCTTCGAAGAGGATGCCGTGCACTGGCATACCACCGCGCGGGATCTTTGCCTGCCGTTTGGCGAAGACGTCTACCCGAAATTTAAAAAGTGGTGCGACGACTACTTTTACCTGAAGCACCGCGACGAGCAGCGCGGCATCGGCGGGCTGTTCTTTGACGATCTCAACGCGCCTGATTTTGATACCGCGTTCAGCTTTATGCGCGCGGTAGGCGAAGGCTACACCGACGCCTATCTGCCGATTGTCGAGCGTCGTAAAAATACCGATTACGGCGTGCGCGAGCGCGAGTTCCAGCTTTACCGCCGTGGGCGCTACGTGGAGTTCAACCTGGTATGGGATCGCGGGACGCTGTTCGGCCTGCAGACCGGCGGGCGCACGGAGTCGATTCTGATGTCGATGCCGCCGCTGGTGCGCTGGGAGTACTGTTACGAACCAAAAGAAGGCAGCCCGGAGGCTGCCTTGCGTGAGTTTATTCAGGTTCGGGACTGGGTGTAACCCTCCCCTCACCCCGGCTCTCTCCCTTTGGGAGAGGGTTAGGTGAGGGTAAAAATTACAGCGGCTGCGTCTGCGCCTCAACCACCGCCAGCGCCACCATATTCACGATACGGCGCACGGAGGCAATCGGCGTTAACACATGCACCGGTTTCGCCACGCCCATCAGTACCGGCCCTACGGTCACCCCTTCAGAGCTGGAGACGCGCAGCAGGTTATAGCTGATACGCGCCGCTTCCACGTTCGGCATAATCAGTATGTTGGCCGATCCCTTCAGCGGGCTGTCCGGCATACGTTCGTTACGGATGCTCTCCACCAGCGCGGCATCGCCGTGCATTTCCCCGTCAATCATCAGCTCCGGCGCACGCTCGCGCACCAGCTCCAGCGTCTGACGCATTTTGCAGGCCGCCGCGGATTTAGACGAACCAAAGTTAGAGTGCGACAGCAGCGCCACCTTCGGCTCGATACCAAAGCGACGCACGGTCTCGGCGGCCATCACGGTGATCTCCGCCAGCTCGTCCGGGGTCGGATCGTCGTTAACGTAAGTATCCGCAATAAAGGTGTTGCCGCTTGGCAGCAGCAGCGCGTTCATCGCCCCGGCGGTATGGACGCCGTCGCGATAGCCGAAGATCTCCTGCACCACGCTAAAGTGCTCGTGGTAATCGCCGATTGTGCCGCAGATCAGCGCATCCGCCTCGCCGCGATGCACCATGATCGCGCCGATCACCGTCGTGTTGCTGATGACGGCCTTCTGCGCCTGCTCCTGGGTGATCCCCCGGCGCTTCATGATCGCGTAGTATTCGCTCCAGTACTCTTTGAAGCGCGGATCGGATTCGTTGTTAACGATCTCGAAGTCGACGCCCGGCTTAATCTGCAGGCCCAGCTTCTGGATACGCATCTCAATCACGCTCGGACGACCAATCAGGATCGGTTTCGCCAGGCCTAAGGTGATCAGCTCCTGGGTGGCGTGCAGCACGCGCGCCTCTTCCCCTTCCGCCAGCACCACGCGCTTCGCGTCGGCGCGCGCCTGAGAGAAGATCGGCTTCATGAAGAGGTTCGTTTTATAGACGAACTCGGTGAGCTTATCGATGTACGCGTCGAAATCGTGGATCGGACGCGTCGCCACGCCGGAGTCCATCGCCGCTTTGGCAACGGCTGGCGCAATTTTAACAATCAGACGCGGGTCGAACGGTTTTGGAATGATGTAGTCCGGGCCGAAGCTCAGATCCTGATCGCCATACGCAGAGGCAACCACTTCGCTCTGCTCGGCGTGCGCCAGCTCCGCGATGGCGTGAACGGCGGCAAGCTTCATCTCTTCGTTGATCGCCGTTGCGCCGACGTCCAGCGCGCCGCGGAAGATGAACGGGAAGCAGAGCACGTTGTTGACCTGGTTCGGGTAGTCCGAACGGCCGGTACAGATGATGGCGTCTCCGCGCACCGCTTTCGCCAGCGGTGGCAGGATTTCCGGTTCCGGGTTCGCCAGGGCCAGGATCATTGGCGCACGCGCCATCTTCTTCACCATCTCCTGGGTCAGTACTTTCGGACCCGAGCAGCCGAGGAAGATATCCGCGCCGTCAATCACGTCGTCCAGGGTGCGTTTACCGTCGTCGTCGACCGCGTAAGCCGCTTTGGTTTCCGCCATGTTCGGCTCGCGGTCTTTATAGATAACGCCCTTGGAGTCGCAGACCACAATGTTGTGTTTCTGCATACCCAGCGCCACCAGCAGGTTCATACAGGCGATGGCCGCGGCGCCTGCGCCAGAGACCACCATGCGCACGTCGGAGAGATTTTTCTCTACCACGCGCAGGCCGTTGAGAATCGCGGCGGTGCTGATAATCGCGGTCCCGTGCTGGTCATCGTGGAACACGGGAATGTTCATACGCTCGCGCAGCTTCTGCTCGATATAGAAACATTCCGGCGCTTTGATGTCTTCCAGGTTGATCCCGCCGAAGGTCGGCTCCAGCGCGGCCACCACGTTGATGAATTTGTCAGGATCGAGTTCGTCCACCTCGATATCGAACACGTCGATACCGGCGAATTTCTTGAACAGTACCCCCTTCCCTTCCATCACCGGCTTACCGGCCAGCGCGCCGATGTTGCCCAGCCCCAGCACCGCCGTGCCGTTAGAGATCACGGCGACAAGGTTGCCACGCGCGGTGTATTTGTAGGCCGCCAGCGGGTCTTTTTCGATTTCCAGACACGGTGCAGCCACGCCCGGCGAATAGGCCAGCGCCAGATCGCGCTGGGTTGCCAGCGGCTTGGTTGGGGAGACCTGGATTTTCCCCGGGACAGGAAACTCGTGAAAATCGAGGGCACTCTGTTTCAACTGCTCATCCATCTTATTTTTCCTTTCACGTATCGGTCAAAAGGGTGACGTAAGCGATCCTGATGCACACCCTGGTGTGCCGCCTAGTATCGCCTCAGGCCGCCTCCTAAACTTTGAAGGCAGCCAAACTCTCACCATCACATATTAAAAATTGTTATCAATTTATAACAGCCATGTTACCCGTCTCAAAAGCAATGCCTCCCCCGTCTGCTATGCTTTTTTGTTAAGTCCATCATGATTTTTTCAGAAGTGTGAACTAACGCACTCATCTAACTCTTTTATTTCCAAGGAGTAATTATTTATGAACCAGCTAGACGGCATCAAAAAATTCACCACCGTGGTTGCAGACAGCGGCGATATCGAGTCGATTCGCCACTATCAGCCGGAGGACGCGACCACCAACCCTTCGCTACTGCTCAAAGCGGCAGGGCTTGCCCATTTTAGCCATCTGATTGATGACGCCATTGCCTACGGTAAACAGCGCGGGAAAACGCAGGAGCAGCAGGTCGCCGAAGCCAGCGATAAGCTGGCGGTTAATTTTGGTGCGGAAATTCTTAAAAGCATCCCGGGCCGCGTCTCGACCGAAGTCGACGCCCGCCTCTCGTTCGATAAAGAAAAGAGCATTAATAAGGCGCGTCGCCTGGTGGAACTGTACGAGGAGCAGGGGATCGATAAATCACGCATTCTGATCAAGCTGGCCTCCACCTGGGAAGGCATCCGCGCGGCAGAGGTGCTGGAGAAAGAAGGCATCCACTGCAACCTGACGCTGCTGTTCTCGTTTGCCCAGGCGCGCGCCTGCGCTGAGGCGGGCGTGTTCCTCGTCTCGCCGTTTGTCGGGCGCATCTACGACTGGTATCAGGCGAAACAGCCGATGGATCCATACGTGGTGGATGAGGATCCGGGCGTGAAATCGGTCCGTAATATCTACGACTACTACAAACAGCACCGCTACGAAACCATCGTGATGGGGGCCAGCTTCCGCCGTACCGAGCAGATCCTCGCCCTGGCAGGCTGCGACCGTCTGACCATCTCCCCTAACCTGCTTCAGGAGCTACAGGACAAAGAAGAAACGGTGATCCGCAAGCTGGTGCCGACCTCCACCGTTCTGCCAAAACCAAAACCCATGACCGAAGCGGAGTTCCGCTGGGAGCACAATCAGGACGCCATGGCCGTGGAAAAACTGGCGGACGGCATCCGCCAGTTCGCCGTCGACCAGCGCAAACTTGAAGATCTTCTCGCCGCCAAACTTTAACCTTGCCACGGAGTGAACTATGTCCCGTAAAGAGCTAGCCAATGCCATTCGCGCCCTCAGCATGGATGCCGTGCAAAAAGCCAATTCCGGCCACCCCGGCGCGCCGATGGGCATGGCTGATATTGCCGAAGTGCTGTGGAACGACTTTCTGAAGCACAACCCCAATGACCCGACCTGGTACGATCGCGACCGCTTTATTCTCTCCAACGGTCACGCCTCAATGCTGCTCTACAGCCTGCTGCACCTTTCCGGTTACGATCTGCCGCTTGAGGAGCTGAAAAACTTCCGCCAGCTGCACTCCAAAACGCCGGGGCACCCTGAGATTGGCTATACGCCAGGGGTGGAGACCACCACCGGGCCGCTCGGTCAGGGGCTGGCCAATGCGGTTGGGCTGGCAATTGCCGAACGCACGCTGGCGGCGCAGTTTAACCAGCCGGACCACGAAATTGTCGACCACTATACCTACGTGTTTATGGGTGACGGCTGCCTGATGGAGGGGATTTCCCATGAGGTCTGCTCCCTGGCGGGCACGCTGGGGCTCGGCAAGCTGATTGGCTTCTACGATCACAACGGCATCTCCATCGACGGGGAGACCGAAGGCTGGTTTACCGACGACACGGCAAAACGCTTTGAAGCCTATCACTGGCACGTGGTGCACGAGATCGATGGCCACGACCCTGAGGCGGTGAAAAAAGCGATTCAGGAAGCGCAGAGCGTGAAGGATAAACCGTCCCTGATTATCTGCCGCACGGTCATCGGCTTCGGCTCGCCGAACAAGGCGGGCAAAGAGGAGTCGCACGGCGCGGCGCTGGGCGAGGAGGAAGTCGCGCTGACCCGGCAAAAGCTGGGCTGGAAATATCCGCCGTTTGAGATCCCGAAAGAGATCTACAGAACCTGGGATGCCCGTGAGGCGGGTGAAAAGGCCCAGCAGGCCTGGAACGAGAAGTTTGCCGCCTATAAAAAAGCGCACCCGGATCTCGCCGTCGAGTTTTCCCGCCGCATGAGCGGCGGCCTGCCGGAGGACTGGGACGATAAAACCCAGGCGCTGATTGAAAACCTGCAGTCCAACCCGGCGAAAATCGCCACCCGCAAGGCGTCGCAAAATACCCTGAACGCAATCGGCCCTCTCCTGCCCGAACTGCTCGGTGGCTCGGCGGATCTGGCGCCCAGCAACCTGACCATCTGGTCGGGCTCAAAATCGCTGAAAGAGGACATTGCCGGGAACTACATCCACTACGGCGTGCGCGAGTTCGGGATGACCGCCATTGCCAACGGCATCGCCCATCACGGCGGGTTTGTGCCGTATACCGCCACCTTCCTGATGTTTGTCGAGTACGCCCGTAACGCGGCGCGCATGGCGGCCTTAATGAAGGCGCGGCAGATTATGGTCTACACCCACGACTCCATCGGGCTCGGGGAAGACGGGCCTACGCACCAGGCTGTGGAACAGCTGGCGAGCCTGCGCTTAACGCCGAACTTCAGCACCTGGCGTCCGTGCGATCAGGTCGAAGCGGCGGTGGGCTGGAAGCTGGCGGTAGAACGCCACAACGGCCCAACGGCACTGATTCTGTCACGCCAGAACCTGGCGCAGATTGAGCGAACCCCGGAGCAGGTGAAGAACATCGCCCGCGGCGGCTACATCCTGAAGGACAGCGGCGGCAAGCCGGACGTGATCCTGATTGCGACCGGCTCCGAGGTGGAAATCACGGTGAAAGCGGCGGAGAAACTGACTGCCGAAGGTTACGCGGTTCGCGTGGTGTCCCTGCCCTCAACGGACATTTTCGACGCCCAGGACGAGGCTTACCGGGAATCGGTCCTGCCGTCCAGCGTCGCGGCTCGCGTGGCGGTGGAAGCCGGTATTGCCGACTACTGGTACAAATATGTCGGGCTCAAAGGGGCGATTGTTGGCATGCGGGGTTACGGCGAGTCCGCCCCTGCCGACAAGCTGTTCCCGTACTTCGGCTTTACCGTTGAAAACGTGGTGGAGAAGGCGCTGAGCGTACTGTAGTGCTTTACCGCGTGATCCATAGCGTGGGCCAGGCATCTGGCCCGTTCCAGTTGTCGCAGCTGGGCTCCTCGGCGTAGCGCACCAGGCGGAAACGCTGGCCGTCAAAACGCCAGCGCGTCTGGATCCCGCAATCGCCCAAACCGCGCCCCAGCGCGAGCGTTGTCAGCTCGCGCGTCTTTTCATCGAAGCTGGCGTTCATCAACTCCATTTCGCTCCCGTCGCCTGACGGCGTAAACGGCAGACGCAGCCTGACGCTGCGCGCGGTGAACGGTTTTTTACGTGATACCAGCCACGCCAGATCGACCGTGTTATAGGCCCCCGCCTCGCAGCTGACGATCAGCAGCGCTTTGTCATCGGTTAACGCGGTGACGCGCACTTCCCGGCGGTTAGGATCCAGCGAGCACTGGCTGGTGTTCATCCGCCCGGTGCCATAATCCAGCAGATCGTTCAGTTCGGCGTGGGAGAGCGGCGTCGGTGTCGGGTTGACGACCGCCACCTTTTTAAGGGCTGGAGCAGGCGGAACGCTTAACGGCGGATCGTCACCTTTCTTGATCCACGCGGTTTCGCTGCCGACGCGCTTTTGCTGCGCATCAATGAACAGCAGCGCGGCCTTAAGCCCGGTCAGCGAAATAACCTGCTTACCGTCGCGCAGGGTCAGGGCCTTCCCTTCCTGGATGTTTTTCAGAAAGGCGGTGATGGTAGCCGCATCGTCCGTTTTCAGATGCCAGGGCGTGAGCTGCCAGCGCTGTTTGTCCAGCTTCAGGGGAACGTTATCCAGCAGCAGCCGGGGAGCAATCTCTGGCTCTTTTACCGAGGGCGCATCAAGACCGCCGAGATCGATACGCAGCGTGGCGTCCGTTTTCGCCCCGGCGCTACGGGTGAGCGTCATGACCAGACCACGGTGTTCACCGGTATTGCGTGCGAGGCAAAAATTCTGGTTATTGCAGGTTACCTGCCAGTCGGAGAAGGCTTGCTGGGCAGGTGCAGCCCGCACCTGCGGCGCGAGGAGCACACAAAACAGGTAAAACAAAAAGACGCTGTAGCGCATGAATGACACAATCCCGGAACGAAAACGCTTAACTGGGCAGTATCTTCGTGTTCCCGCCGGGGTTGCTCAATCGGATTTATCAGATATACCCGAAAAACAGGCTATATCCGTTCGAAAGTGGTGTTCATCAGCCCGGTTGTCTGTAAATACTGCAGTAATATCACCGCTTTACCATCCCTGATTTCGCCTGAACGCATCATCTCCAGCGCCCGGGCAAAAGGAAGCTCCAGCACTTCGATATCTTCATCCTCCACGCCACCGCCGCGGTGAGTGCGCTGCGCGTCGCTGTATTCCGCGATGAAGAAATGCACAATTTCCGTTACGCCGCCCGGCGACATAAACAGCTCGAAGACCTTTTTGACCTCGCCCACTTCGAAGCCGGTTTCTTCCACGGCCTCTTTGCGGATACAAACTTCCGGCTCATCATCATCGAGCAGGCCCGCGCAGGTTTCAATTAGACGTCCGTCAGGGTTGCCATTAACCCATGTCGCCACCCTGAACTGACGGATCAACACCACGCTCTGCTTTTCACGGTTATAGAGCAGAATGGTTGCCCCGTTGCCGCGGTCGTAGACCTCTCGTTTGTGGCGTATCACCTCACCGTTGTTACGCGTAAGGTCATAGGTGATGTTACGCAGAACAAAGTAGTTTTCAGAGAGAATTTTGTCTTTGATAACGTCAATTTTCAGGGTCATACGGGCTCCACAACACAATGAGTCGTCCTATACTACGCCGTGAATCCCGCTTTGTCGCCCGCCGGTTTAATGATGTTTTGGCGCGTTAACTCCAAGCCAGTCGAGTATCCCCTGCGCCGCATGACGTCCTTCCGCCATGGCTGTCACCACAAGATCCGCACCGCGTACCGCATCGCCTCCGGCGAAGATCTGTGGGTTAGTCGTCTGATAACGGTAGCGGCTCTCAACCGAAGCAACGATCCGCCCCCGGTCATCCGTTTCGACACCCTGCGCCTGCAGCCACGGCATCGCATGCGGGTTAAAACCAAACGCCATGATGACCGCATCTGCCGCCATCACGAACTCGCTGCCCGCTACCGGAACCGGTCGACGCCGTCCCTGCGCGTCCGGTTCACCGAGCTCGGTACGTAGCATCCGGATACCGTTGACCTTACCGTTCGGATCCAGCGTCAGCTCAACCGGCTGAACGTTAAATTCAAACGCCGCGCCCTCTTCTCGGGCGTTCTTCACCTCTTTCTTCGAGCCCGGCATGTTGGCCTCATCCCGACGATAGGCGCAGGTTACCTTCGCCGCGCCGTGGCGTAACGCGGTGCGGACGCAGTCCATCGCGGTATCGCCGCCGCCAAGCACCACCACGTTTAAGCCATGGGTGTCGATGAACGGTTCGCTGGCCGTCGCCTCCAGCCCCATAACGTGCCGCGTGTTGCCCACCAGGAAAGGCAGCGCGTCATAGACCCCAGGCGCGTCCTCGTGCGGGATACCCGCCTTCATCGAGCGGTAGGTTCCCACGCCAATAAACAGGGCGTCGTAATCCTGCTTTAACTGCGACATCGACACGTCCTGGCCCACCTCGCAGTTCAGCTCGAAGCGGATCCCCATCGCGGTAAATATCTCTCTGCGCCGCGCGAGCAGCGATTTGTCCAGCTTGAATGCCGGGATGCCAAAGGTCAGCAATCCGCCAATTTCCGGATGCCGGTCATAGACCGTCACACTCGCTCCGCTGCGCGCCAGCACGTCGGCGCACGCCAGCCCGGCGGGCCCGGCGCCGACGATCGCGACACGTTTACCTGTCGGCGTGACGGCGGACATATCCGGCCGCCAGCCCATCGCCAGCGCCCGATCGGAGATATAGCGCTCGATGTTACCGATGGTCACGGCTCCCGCCTCTTCACGTATTGTGCAGGCACCCTCGCATAATCGGTCCTGCGGACAGACGCGGCCGGTAATTTCAGGTAAACAGTTGGTCTGATGAGAAAGCTCGACCGCGCCGGCGATATCCCCCGCGTTGAGGCGCTCGATCCACTGCGGGATGTGGTTATGCAGCGGGCAGGTCCATTCGCAAATGCTGTGCTCGCCGCATTTCAGGCAGCGCGACGCCTCGCGGGCGGCCTGTTCGGCCCGAAACGGCAGGTAAATTTCGTTAAAATGGCCCACGCGCTCTGCGGCAGCGAGTTTATCGGGCTCGCCGCGTGGCGGGGTTGTTTGCATCTGCTGCAGTTTGGTGCGCGAAGCGTCTTCTCTGACGGCCTCCGCATGCCAGGGCTGCGCCTCCAGGCAGGCCGTGCGCTGGCGGCGCGATTTCGCCAGATTATCAAGGACAGCAGGCGTCGCGAGGGAGAGAACGTCTGCCGGGCAATTTTCGATACAGGCCGGGCCGCGTGGCCGCGTCAGACAGAGATCGCATTTATTCGCCGAGGCTTTCACGCCGCCGCTGTCGAGCGGGGTGACGATAATCTCCATCGTGCCAAACGGGCAGGCCACCGCGCAGGCCTTACAGCCGATGCATTTTTGTTGATTCACCTGTACGCTGTCATCGCATTTGCTGATGGCGCCGTTCGGGCAGCTTTGCGCGCAGGGCGCATTTTCACAGTGATGGCAGGTGACGGGGCTACTCTTCTCGCCGGACCTCAGGACCGTAATGCGGGGGTGAAAATGGCGCTCGCTCAGGACGTGCTGCTCATCGTTGTGCGCCATCACGCAGGCCACTTCGCAGGCGCGACACCCGATGCACTGCTGGCTGTTAGCCATAATAAAACGATTCATAACCACACCTGTTTTTGGTTCAATAACCTTATTCTTTATATGAATATGGTATTTACGCATCACGGCGCGATCGGGCAATGTTCAAATGCCCGGAATGCCGAATTATTTACAGTGAACCTGTAGCAGATCAATTTTATTCAGAGAGCCGTTCTGTGACCGTCAAACGACCCGTTTCCGGAAGCCTTGCCCGGGCTTTCTTTTCGATAATTGCCTTATCCGTGCTGACCAGCACCGTCGCGCTGCTGACGCTTGCCAGCAGCCAGCGTGACGCCGAAGCCATTAATATCGCGGGTTCACTGCGCATGCAGAGCTATCGTCTGGGCTACGAGATGCAGCGCAACAGCCCTGCCCTTGCCGCGCATCGCGACAGCTGGCAACGGACGCTGAGCGCGCCTGCCCTACAGAAGCTGAACCGCTGGTACGTCCCGGACAATGTTAAAGCGCGCTACCAGCAGCTGCACGTGGCCTGGCTGGAGATGGATGCGCGCATCGCCCGCGGCGACAGCGCGTGGTATCAAACCCACATTGAGGATTTTGTCGGCCGCATTGATGCCTTTGTGCTCGCCCTCCAGCACTACACCGAACATAAAATTCAGACGGTGACCCTGCTCTCGCTGGCGGGTGCCCTCGGGATCCTGCTCCTGACGCTATTTACCCTGCGACGCATCCGTCGCCAGGTGGTGTTGCCGCTTAACAATCTGGTGGCGGCCAGCGAACGGGTTGAGCGAGGGGAATTTGCAACCCCGGCGCCCGATACCGCCCTGCCGAACGAGCTGGGCCAACTCTCCCGCGCCTTCAACCACATGTCCGCCGAGCTGGCTACGCTCTACCGTTCGCTCGAAGCCTCGGTCGCGGAAAAGACGCGGCATTTGCATGAAGCCCACCAGCAGCTCGACATGCTGTTCAAATGCTCTCAGGCGCTGAATACCGGCCAGATAGACAGCCACTGCTTTCGGCATATCCTGCAGATTGTCCATGACTATACGCAGATGAATTATCTCGAACTGCGCACCAGCGACGACTGGCGGCTGTCTGAAGGGACGGAGTCACATGGCATTCCTCTGCAGCACCTGCCGGTACTGATGCAGGACACCCTTTATGGCGAGCTGCGCTGGCAAAGCGAGACGGACAGCGTTCCCCTTCCGCTGATGAGAAGCGTGGCGACCATGCTCGGGCGCGGGCTGTACTTTAACCAGGCGCAAAAACATTACCAGCAGCTGCTGCTGATGGAAGAGCGCGCCACCATTGCCCGCGAGCTGCACGATTCGCTGGCGCAGGTGCTGTCGTATCTGCGCATTCAGCTTGCGCTGCTCAGACGCGCCGTGCCCGAGGAAAATACCCCGGCGCAGACCATCATCAGCGACTTCTCCCGCGAGCTGAACAATGCCTGGCAGCAGCTTCGCGAGCTGCTCACCACCTTCCGCCTGACGCTGAACCACGCGAACTTACCCGCAGCGCTGCAGGAGTCCCTCGACGTCCTTCAGAGCCAGACGCAGGCGAAGCTGCATCTCGACTGCCGTCTCTCCTCGCTGGCGCTGGACGCGCAAAAGCAGGTGCATTTGCTGCAGATCGTGCGTGAGGCCGTGCTGAACGCCATTAAGCACGCGCAGGCCAGCGAGATCACCGTCAGCTGCGTGACCTCCATGGACGGTACGCACAGCGTCAGCATTCGTGACAACGGCATCGGGATTGGCGAAGCCAGCGAGCCGCCGGGACACTACGGCCTGAACATTATGCGCGAACGCGCGCAGCGGCTCGGCGGGATGCTGCACTTCTCGCAGCCGCAAAACGGCGGCACGCTGGTCAGCGTGACGTTCCCGGCGCACGCGCCGTTAACGGGTAAATAACGGTAAAGGAGGACGCGCGGGAAAAAGCGCATGATAATTTACATTATCTCCTTTATTTCTCCACGTTTGGCCTGGGCCTTACCGCTAAAGTTATGCGGGCAATAAACAATAATGACGTGCAGCAAAACGAGGTCACTCTTTCATGGCGAATTTTTTCATCGATCGCCCCATTTTTGCCTGGGTGCTTGCCATCCTGTTGTGTCTGACAGGTGTCCTGGCGATTACTTCACTGCCTGTTGAGCAATACCCCGATCTGGCACCGCCTAACGTGCGCGTAACGGCAAACTACCCCGGCGCTTCCGCACAAACGCTGGAAAACACCGTGACGCAGGTTATCGAGCAGAACATGACGGGTCTGGATAACCTGATGTACATGTCCTCGCAAAGTAGCGCCACGGGCCAGGCGACGGTGACCCTGAGCTTTAAGGCGGGCACGGACCCGGACGAAGCGGTGCAGCAGGTGCAAAACCAGCTGCAGTCGGCCATGCGCAAGCTGCCCCAGGCGGTGCAGAATCAGGGCGTGACCGTGCGTAAAACCGGTGATACCAACATTTTGACCATCGCGTTTGTCTCGACAGATGGCTCGATGGATAAACAGGACATTGCGGACTACGTCGCCAGTAATATTCAGGATCCCATCAGCCGTATCAACGGCGTCGGGGATATCGACGCCTACGGCTCACAATACTCCATGCGCATCTGGCTCGACCCCAACAAGCTGAACAGCGTCCAGATGACGGCAACCGACGTGACGAATGCCATCAAGGCCCAGAACGCCCAGATTGCGGTGGGGCAGCTGGGGGGAACGCCGTCCGTCGATAAACAGGCCCTGAACGCCACCATTAATTCACAATCCCTGCTGCAGACGCCGGACCAGTTCCGCAATATCACCCTGCGCGTGAATCAGGACGGGTCGGAAGTGCGTCTCGGCGATGTCGCCACGGTGGAAATGGGGGCGGAGAAATACGACTACCTGAGCCGCTTTAACGGCAATCAGGCCTCCGGTCTGGGGATTAAACTGGCCTCCGGCGCGAACGAAATGGCGACGGCAAAACTGGTGTTAGACCGTCTGGACGAGCTGTCGCAGTATTTCCCGCACGGGCTGGAGTACAAAGTCGCCTATGAAACCACCTCCTTCGTAAAAGCCTCCATTGAGGACGTGGTGAAGACCCTGCTGGAAGCCATCGCTCTGGTATTCCTGGTGATGTACCTGTTCCTGCAAAATTTCCGCGCGACGCTGATCCCCACCATTGCCGTCCCGGTGGTGCTGCTGGGGACCTTTGCGGTGCTCTACGCCTTCGGGTACAGCATTAATACCCTGACGATGTTTGCGATGGTGCTGGCAATCGGCCTTCTGGTGGATGATGCCATCGTGGTGGTTGAAAACGTCGAGCGCATCATGAGCGAAGAAGGACTCTCTCCGCGCCAGGCGACGCGCAAATCCATGGGGCAAATTCAGGGGGCGTTAGTCGGTATTGCAATGGTGCTGTCGGCCGTCTTTATCCCGATGGCCTTCTTTGGCGGCACAACCGGGGCGATCTACCGCCAGTTCTCGATAACCATCGTCTCGGCAATGGTGCTCTCCGTGCTGGTCGCATTGATCCTCACCCCCGCGCTCTGCGCCACAATCCTGAAGCCGCTGCACAAAGGGGAGCATCACGGCCAAAAAGGGTTCTTCGGCTGGTTTAACCGGATGTTCAACCGCAATGCCGCGCGATATGAATCTGCCGTCGGGCGAGTGCTTCACCGCAGCCTGCGCTGGATGATGATTTATGTTGTGCTGCTGGGCGGCATGGTCTGGCTGTTTATGCATCTCCCCACCTCGTTCCTGCCGATGGAAGACCGGGGCATGTTCACCACCTCGGTTCAGCTCCCGAGCGGCGCAACGCAGCAGCAGACGCTGAAAGTGGTCCAGAAAGTGGAGCAGTACTTCTTCACCAAAGAGAAAGATAACGTTGTGTCGGTCTTCTCCACCGTGGGCTCTGGCCCGGGCGGAAACGGGCAGAACGTCGCCCGCATGTTCGTCCGTCTGAAGGACTGGGACGAGCGCGATACCAAAACCGGAACGTCATTCGCCATCATTGAACGTGCGACAAAAGCCTTTGCGCATATTAAAGAGGCGCGCGTCTTCGCCAGCAGCCCGCCGGCGATAAGCGGCCTGGGCAGTTCTGCCGGGTTTGATATGGAGCTGCAGGATCACGCCGGTGCGGGCCACACGGCGCTGATGGCGGCACGCGATAAGCTGTTAGCGCTGGCGGGCAACGATCCTGGCCTGACCCGCGTTCGCCACAACGGTCTTGACGACAGCCCGCAGCTGCAGGTGGATATCGATCAGCGTAAGGCGCAGGCGCTGGGCGTCTCGATCAACGATATCAACGACACCCTGCAAACGGCGTGGGGCTCGAGCTATGTGAATGACTTTATGGATCGCGGCCGCGTGAAAAAAGTGTATGTCCAGTCCGCCGCGCCGTTCCGCATGCTGCCGGACGATATTAACCGCTGGTTTGTCAGGAATAACGCTGGCGGCATGGTGCCGTTCTCTGCCTTTGCGACCTCGCACTGGGAGAGCGGTTCGCCGCGTCTGGAGCGCTATAACGGCTACTCTGCGGTTGAAATCGTAGGGGAAGCCGCGCCGGGCGTCAGTACCGGTACCGCCATGGATACCATGGAAAAACTGGTGCAGCAGCTGCCCGCCGGTTTTGGTCTGGAGTGGACGGCCATGTCCTACCAGGAGCGTCTCTCCGGAGCGCAGGCCCCTGCGCTTTACGCGCTCTCTCTGCTGGTGGTCTTCCTCTGCCTTGCCGCACTGTATGAGAGCTGGTCGGTCCCGTTCTCGGTCATGCTGGTGGTGCCCCTTGGGGTTGTCGGTGCGCTGCTGGCGACCTGGATGCGCGGCCTCGAGAACGACGTTTATTTCCAGGTGGGTCTGCTCACCGTAATTGGGCTATCGGCGAAAAACGCCATTCTGATCGTTGAATTTGCCAACGAGATGAATGCCAAAGGCCACGAGCTCATGGCCGCCACGCTGCACGCCTGCCGTCAGCGCTTACGTCCCATCCTGATGACGTCGCTGGCGTTCGTCTTTGGCGTACTGCCGATGGCAACCAGTACGGGTGCAGGCTCCAGCAGCCAGCATGCCGTCGGAACGGGGGTGATGGGCGGCATGATTTCGGCCACCGTTCTGGCCATTTACTTCGTGCCGCTGTTCTTTGTGCTGGTGCGTCGCCGCTTCCCGTTAAAGGAACGCGCTGAGTAAGTGATTGAAATAAAAAAAGGCGGCTTTATCGGCCGCCTTTTTATTGTGTGATTAATTCACACTATGGTTATTTTACTTATTTTAGTGCTCTTGCAATTCTTACTGAATGTCATTTACGAAGCATGCCTTCGATAAAATCTTTCCAGTTCCCCAGTTCACGTTCAATCATAACAACCTCTCTTATTATTATGCGCATTCTACAAAAACGGACCATCATTGTGAAGACTATTTAACCAATTGCTGTGATTGTACCCCACGTCCTGCGGGGATTTATGATAAATATGAACGGAGAGGCCTCAATTTTTTGTGACGGCTGGCAATATTTTGAAATAACCCTCCGAACGGGTGAGTTTTATTTTACCCGCTGAGTTTATTCGAAATTTAAACTTTATGGACATCTATGCTTAAAGGGTGAAAGAATATTCAGCGTACAGATGTGAGTTGAATTAAGAAGAAGCGTAAATCCAGACGATTCCTGAATGTGTTATATTCTACTTAAGGATATATTTTCGAATTTACTGAACATTTAATCATCATTAGGTCAAAAGGATTCACCATGGTTGTGATGTACGGCATTAAAAATTGCGACACCATCAAAAAAGCCCGCCGCTGGCTGGAAACAAACGGCGTAGAGTATCGCTTCCACGATTACCGTGCCGACGGGCTTGATGCAGAATTTCTGCATAGCGCAATCGGCGAGCTGGGGTGGGAAGCACTGCTGAACACGCGCGGCACCACCTGGCGCAAGCTGGACGAATCTCTGCGCGCCAGCATCAACGACGCCGACAGCGCGGCAAAACTGATGCTCGAGATGCCGGCAATTATCAAACGCCCATTGCTCTGCGCGCCAGGGCAGCCTATGCTGCTGGGTTTCAGTGAAACCCTTTATTCCGACTTTTTTCGTTGAGGTGTAGTTTATGTCATGCCCGGTCATTGAGCTGACTCAGCAGCTTATTCGCCGTCCTTCCCTTAGCCCGGACGACGCAGGTTGTCAGGCACTTATGATTGAGCGCCTGCGTGCCATCGGTTTTACCGTTGAACGCATGGATTTTGGCGATACCCAGAACTTCTGGGCGTGGCGCGGCCAGGGTGAAACGCTGGCCTTTGCCGGGCATACTGACGTCGTTCCCGCCGGTGACGCGGATCGCTGGATCAACCCGCCGTTTGAACCGACCATCCGCGACGGCATGCTGTTTGGTCGCGGCGCGGCAGACATGAAAGGCTCGCTGGCGGCGATGGTCGTGGCGGCAGAACGCTTTGTGGCTCAGCATCCAAACCACAAAAACCGTCTGGCGTTTTTAATCACCTCCGACGAAGAAGCCAGCGCCCATAACGGTACCGTGAAGGTCGTTGAAGCGCTGATGGCGCGTAACGAGCGTCTCGACTACTGTCTGGTTGGTGAGCCGTCCAGTACCGAAGTGGTGGGCGATGTCGTCAAAAACGGGCGCCGCGGCTCGCTGACCTGTAACCTGACCATTCACGGCGTTCAGGGGCACGTTGCTTATCCGCATCTGGCCGATAACCCGGTTCATCGCGCTGCGCCGATGCTGAGCGAGCTGGTGGGCATCGAGTGGGATAAAGGCAACGAATTCTTCCCGCCGACCAGCATGCAGATTGCGAACGTCAAGGCCGGGACCGGCAGCAACAACGTGATCCCGGGTGATTACTTCGTCCAGTTTAACTTCCGCTTCAGCACCGAACTGACCGATGAGACGATCAAGGCGCGCGTCGTCGCACTGCTGGAAAAATATCACCTGCGCTACACCGTGGAGTGGTGGCTTTCCGGCCAGCCGTTCCTGACGCAGCGTGGCAAACTGGTGGATGCGGTGGTGAACGCCATCGAGCACTATAATGAAATTAAGCCACAGCTGCTGACAACGGGTGGCACCTCAGACGGACGCTTTATCGCCCGTATGGGCGCCCAGGTTGTCGAACTGGGTCCAGTGAACGCAACCATTCATAAAATCAATGAGTGTGTCAATGCGGCAGATTTGCAACTGCTGGCCCGTATGTATCAACGTATTATGGAGCAACTCGTCGCCTGACGAACGCTCTGAGAGGAATAGCGAATGGATTGGCTTTCAAAGTACTGGTGGATTCTGGTGTTAGTTTTTCTGGTTGGCGTACTGCTGAACGTGATTAAAGATCTTAAGCGCGTTGACCATAAAAAATTTCTCGCCAACAAACCGGATCTTCCCCCGCACCGTGATTTTAACGACAAGTGGGACGATGACGACGACTGGCCGAACAAGGACCAGAAGAAGTAATCGTTAAGTTTCCCCTCTCCCCGGGAGAGGGGGAAACCTCACATAAACTCCACAATATCATCGTTATCCGGCTTACCGCCGCTGAGCGCTTCATCAAAGTAGTGCTTCGGTACGGTATAGCGCAAACGATCGAGCGCGAACTGCATGCTACGGTCGTCAATCGCGTGGCCCAGATCGTCAACGATATCCAGCGTCACGTCCCCACCTTCGCGAATCAGCGCTTCCTGGGCGGCAACCGCATGCGAGAGCTCAATCACCCGGTCTTCACCACCGTGGATCAGGTGGATCGTGGTCTGCGTGGTCGCGCTTGTCGGTAACGTCGCAAAGCGGCCGTTAAACGCGATGACGCGTGACGCCAGACCCGGCTGCGCTTTTACGCTTTCCAGCGACATGATTGACCCCTGCGAGAAGCCAATCAGCGCGGTCGCGTCGGCACCCACGCCGCTCTGCTGCTGCCAGTAGCGGACGATGTCGATAAAGCTGGGCATGATGGCGTCGATGCGAGCCTGACGGTTCTCTTCCGTCACGCCCTGAACAGAGAACCACTGGCGTCCGTTCGGACCACATGGCTCTACGCCACCGATGCTGACAATCAATGCCTCCGGAAAAACGGGCGCAAACCAGCTGCCAATCTGACCCATATTGACGGCATTATCGCCTACGCCATGAAACAGAAGCAGTAACTGTTTAGCCGGTTTGTCAGGGCTTTGAACAACAAAATGGTCGTGTTTCATGGTGGTCTCCTTAATAGATGACCTGGATTCTACGCCTCCCGACGTGAATGACCATGCCACTTTACTGAAGAAGTCATTGAAAAAATTGCCATTGCAAAATCTCTTCTTTCAACTGCTGGCAGCGCGAATAGTCAAGGCTTTCAATCGCTTGCGCAGTTTCACTCCGCAACGTTGCCAGCAACGCTTTTCGCCCGACGTCTTCCACTTTCCCTTCCATTTTCCCACGCAGGGCCGGAAGCGGCATGTCCACTGTTAACAACAGCCGCGTCAGTGCGGCAACCGAGGTTGAAAACGCCCGATGCGCAAAAGCAAACCCCGCCAGCTCCAGCCAGTCGTCATTATTAAGGGTAGCTTCCCAGCCGTCTTCCACGGGGATCTTTTCACCGTTCCAGGCCGATAATACCCGCGCATCGCGCTTTAGACGCCGCTGCGCCTGCTCGCACAGCTGACGCCCGGCCTCGCTCTGCGGCCGCAACGCCATCGCGGTGTAGCATCCGCTGCTGGCTTCACGATGGCTGCCCATCCGCATCAGCACAAACCCGCATTGCTGCCAGAAACGCCAAAGCTCATCGGTATAGCCGAAGCTCACCGACAGATAATCTTCGCCGCTGGCGCTGCGAACAAGTGCCTGGCCAATCCCTTCCCGCTGACGGTGAGGATGTACGGCAATGCGGGTGACCCGTCGTCCTCTGAGCGTCGCCGCCAGCGGAGAGCCGCCGTGCGCCGCCAGAGACTGCGCCACCAGGTTACCGCGCGGACGCCGGTATCCTGCCCACACGGCGCGGCTAAGCTCAGGGGAGAGCCCGCCCTCCTCCACCAGCCAGAGCGCCCCGGCGATATCCGGGTCCGTTTCGGCAACGGCAAACCACTGCCCGGGCGCGTCCATCATGCGGCGTAAATCGAGCGGCGAGGTGCGATAATGCGCCGCGCAGAGGAGCTCGTATACGCTCGCTGCAAGCGCCGGGCGGCGTTCCCAGGCCGTCGGCGTCAGAGACGTTAGACGCACCTCTCCCTCCGGGCGGCGGTCAATCAGCGTATCGTCAAACAGCAGCGCACTGGCGACAACCCGCTCAAGCGGACAGCCCGCCGCCCAGCGCACCGGTGTAGATAGGCTGTAGCGCTGCAGCCCGGCAAACCGACCGCAAAATTTAAGCAAGAATCCCCGGCCCGTCCCTTCATATCCCTGCACCGTGGTGGTCAACAGCACCCGAGGGAAACGGACAGCCAGCTTTTCCAGCAGAGGTCCGGGGATAGCAGCGGCTTCATCGACAATCAGCCAGTCAGCCTGGCATGAAGAGGCAAGCAGCGCGTCCGGGGCCATAAAATGAAAACGCTCTCCGGCGAAGCGGGCGATGATATCCGTCGCCCCCTTCGACGGCGCGGTTACCACGGCGCTGCCCGCAATGCGGTTCAGCAACATGCCCGCCAGGGCTGATTTTCCGCGCCCGCGCGCGGCGGTAACGGCCACGATGCCCTCCGCCATCCCCTGCAGCACATCCAGGATCTCAGCCTGCTCGCGCTGCGGTGCGCCGCTGGCAGGCTGCCAGTCAGGCGCGTCGGGTAAAGGCGGAAGGGATAACGCGCAGCCCTGAAGCCAGACAATCGCGTCGGGATCGGCGGCAATCGTCCGGCAGAAATGGTGGACAAAATGCGGCGTGGCTATCGCTTCGGCGCTGTCGCTCCAGCGCAGTGAATCGCTGTCTGGCAACTCAGCCCACGCGTCGAGCGGCGGAACCCGCAGCACCAGAAGGCTTCCGGCGCTCAGCGTTCCGCTCAGGGCGGCAAATGCGGCGACATCAAACCCGGCGCTGGCGTCAAAAACAGCGTGCCGGAACTCGCGTCCCAGCAGGCCGCTGATGGCTTTTGAAGGGTGTTCGTCAAGCCTTACCCAGTCTCCGGGCAAGGCGTCACGCAGGTCCAGCGCCTGGGTTAACGTCCACTGCGCCTCACCGCTGAGCACCACCAGCCGACGATGGCCGGTGCGCTCAAGCTCGCTTATCAGCTGTTCAAACTCCAGCATTACATCGCTTTGCCGAAGGTATTACACTGCGCCGGATCGCCGCTGTCGAAGCCGCGTTTAAACCAGCTATAGCGCTGCTGTGAGGTTCCGTGAGTGAAGCTGTCCGGCACGACGCGCCCCTGGCTCTGCTGCTGAAGACGGTCGTCACCGATAGCCTGAGCGGCATTTAACGCCTCCTCAAGATCGCCGGATTCCAGCACGCCCTGCTGCTGCATGCTGTGGCCCCAGACGCCCGCAAAGCAGTCTGCCTGCAGCTCCATTTTCACGGAAAGGCGGTTCACTTCCGCCTGAGACGCATTTTGCTGGAGCTGGCGCACTTTTGGCTCAATCCCCAGCAGCTTTTGCACGTGATGGCCGACTTCATGCGCGATCACGTAGCCCTGGGCAAAATCACCGTCAGCGCCAAGCGTGCGTTTCATGTCATCGTAAAAAGAGAGATCGATATAGACGGTGCCGTCTGCCGGGCAGTAGAACGGCCCCATCACAGATTGCCCGGTACCGCATCCGGTGCGGGTTGCCCCCCGGTACATCACCAGCTTCGGCTGCTGGTAGGTACGCCCCATCTTCTCAAACAGCTGACTCCAGGTGTCTTCTGTTGTGGCGAGAATAACGGAGGTAAATTTGGCCGCTTCATCTTCATTCGGGCTGATGGAGCGCTGAGAATGCTCCTGCTGCTGCAGCGGCTGACCGGTCATCAACCCGGTGAGGTCAACGCCGTAGTAACCCGCGACTAAAACCACAATCAGCAGGATGATACCGCCCTTGCCGCTGGGTAACCGGAAGCCTGGCCCACCCATTGAAGGACCGCCGCCGCCATCACTGCGTCTGTCTTCTACATTGTCACTTTCACGACGCCCTTGCCAGCGCATAACCACCTCGAACTATTCCATTTATAATAGCTATGATCGTAGGCGGTTAACGGCAAGATTACCATAGGAAACAAAGGTAAGACGCCAAAGGATGCAAACATCCTTTGGCAAGTGAGGAAGTTAGTCGAGCTTAACGCCTAAACGGTGAGCAACCGCTTCGTACGCTTCAATCAGACCACCCAGGCTCTGACGGAAACGGTCTTTGTCCATTTTATCCAGGGTTTCTTTATCCCACAGGCGGCTACCGTCCGGTGAGAACTCATCGCCCAGCACCACTTCGCCTTTGAACAGACCAAACTCCAGCTTGAAGTCAACCAGGATCAGGCCCGCGTCATCAAACAGCTTTTTCAGCACGTCGTTGGCTTTGTAGGTCAGCTCTTTCATGCGCGCCAGGTTCTCCTGGTTCACCCAGCCGAAGGTTTCGCAGTAGGATTCGTTGACCATCGGGTCGTGCATGGCATCGTTTTTCAGGAACAGGTCGAACAGCGGTGGATTCAGTTCGATACCTTCTTCAATGCCCAGACGCTTCACCAGGGAGCCCGCCGCACGGTTACGAATAACGCACTCAACCGGAACCATATCCAGTTTTTTCACCAGACATTCCGTATCGGACAGCAACGCTTCCATCTGGGTCGGGATGCCCGCTTCGGCCAGTTTGGTCATAATGAAGTGGTTGAACTTGTTGTTCACCATGCCTTTACGATCGAACTGCTCAATGCGTGCGCCATCCCCTGCTGACGTATCATTGCGGAACTCGAGCACCAACAGATCCGGGTTTTCCGTGCTGTATACGGTCTTCGCTTTGCCACGATACAACTCAGCTTGCTTCTGCATCTTCATTACTCCTGGTGTGATGATTTGTGTTCAAAACTGGGGATATTATGCCACGCACACGTTTGCGTGGCACTAAAATAAAAAGGGCTGGATTCACCAGCCCTCGTGTTTATTTGCTGAATGCTGCCTGGAAGACAGCGACCAGCGCATCGTTCTGCGACTGGGTCAGCGTGTGACCTTTTGGATCGATAAACTGCAGACTGCTGCGGTTATCAAGGTCGCCTACCTGAATCTTGTAGTCACCGGAGGCAAGCTGAGGATCTTTCGCGCCCAGTTCCTGCCATGCGCTGTCGGAGAGCGGCTTATACGTTGCCGTCATGCTGCCGGTCGAACGCGTGCTGTCGGTCACTTTCATGCCCACTTTTTCCAGCGTCGCTGGCAGACGCTGCCAGGTCTGGTTAAACGGTGCACGCACCACCAGCATTGGCAGGCCGGTATCATCCGCACCGCTTTGTACATCGAAGGTCGCGCCGTTGCGGCTCTGCGCGGCGTTGGCGGCATCGGTAGCGGTCTTATCCAGACCCGCGGCAATCACGTTCAGCATTTCGGTGCTGTAACGCTGCAGGGACGCGGCATCCGCAACCGGTTTACCCGCCTGTTCCAGGTTCAACAGCTTAACGTTAACCGCCTGCTGGTAACCCTGTGGTTTAACGGAGACTTGATAGCGACCGCGGTACTGCTGGTCTTCATCCAGACGGTTCCATTCGATCCAGTCGGTGGTTAACGTCTGGCTGGCGTCATCGCGTTTATCGATGGTGTAGTTCTTCGACTGAATGACGCTGACAACCTGCGGCCACAGCGAGCTACCGCGCGCGCTCTCAACCATCAGAGACGCCGTATCACCGGTGAACTGGGTACGCGCCCCGTTGACCAGTGCCAGAGGCTGTGCTGGCGGACGAATATCAAGCGCTTTACCGACCGGGCCGCTGCCGTTGGTCACGGGAATATTATAATCGCCGTTCTGAATCGGCAGGATCATACCAGCCGGTGCGTGAAGTTCAGCAAGCGGGGTCGCATCCAGATAGGATTCATCACCGCTCACCTGGCGCTTGTAGCGCGAATCTGAACTACAGGCAGCGAGCAGCATAACAAGCGAAACACTCGCAACCTTCGCCAGGCGCGACTTCTGTACTGAATAAGCCATCAACTCTCCCTAAACTCTACAGCAAACCGGCATGCTTCAGCGCCGCCCTGACGATGTCACGACCGTGGTCGGTAATCGGTGTCATTGGCAGACGCAGCGTGTCGGATGCTACAAGTCCCAACTCCTTACATGCCCATTTCACTGGGATCGGATTGGGTTCGACAAATAATTTATTGTGCAGCGGCATCAGACGCTGATTAATGACACGCGCTTCATCAAAGTGACCGGCTGCGGCCAGTTTGCACATTTCTGCCATATCGCGCGCCGCAACGTTTGCCGTTACGGAGATCACGCCATGACCACCGAGCTGCATAAAGTCCAGCGCGGTCGCATCATCACCACTCAACAGGATAAAGTCGTCTGAAACCAGCTCTTTGATCTGATGAACGCGGCTTAAGTTCCCTGTCGCCTCTTTAATACCGATAATATTTTTTACTTCCGAGAGACGACCAACGGTTTCCGGCAGCATATCGCAACCGGTACGGGACGGCACATTATACAGAATTTGTGGCAAGTCAGTATGTTCAGCGATGGCTTTGAAGTGCTGGAACAAACCTTCCTGAGTAGGACGGTTGTAATAAGGGGTCACCGTCAGACAGCCAACGATGCCGCTGTCGTTAAAACGTTTGGTCAGGCTGATAGCTTCTGCGGTTGCATTAGCCCCTGTCCCCGCGATGACCGGAATACGTCCGTCAGCCAGTTCCAGGGTCAGCATTACCACATCGCCGTGCTCGTCGTGGCTCAGCGTTGCGGATTCACCGGTAGTCCCTACCGAAACGATCGCCGAGGTTCCGTTGGCGACATGGTAATCAATGAGCTTCTTCATGCTTGACCGGCAGACATTACCTTTTTCATCCATCGGTGTAACAAGCGCGACAATACTTCCCGTGAACATGAGCCATCCTCTGTGCGAACAAGAGCCTCAATGTTACGTTTGGAACTGTAATAAAAGCAAGCGACCTGAGGCTCTCAGGCGGTTGTATGCATGTTTTTTTTATGCTTTCCTTAGGAAGACTTAACCATGCAAAGGAAGAACAGGTTTGACAACCTCATCACAACATTACCTGGTTATCACTGCGCTGGGTGCCGACAGGCCGGGTATCGTGAACACCATCACCCGTCACGTAAGCAGCTGCGGCTGTAATATCGAAGACAGCCGTCTGGCGATGCTTGGCGAAGAGTTCACATTTATTATGTTGCTTTCCGGGACATGGAACGCCATTACGTTGATTGAATCGACCCTGCCGCTGAAAGGGGCCGAACTGGATTTGCTGATTGTCATGAAGCGCACCACCGCGCGTCCGCGTCCGGCACTGCCTTCTACCGTCTGGGTACAGGTTGAAGTGCCTGATTCTCCGCATCTGATTGAGCGTTTCACGGCGCTTTTTGACAGTCACCAGATGAATATTGCCGAACTGGTTTCCCGTACGCAGACAAGCGATGACCAGGGTCTTCCGGTGCTGTTTATTCAAATTACCGCGCACAGCCCTGCCTCACAGGATGCGTCAAATATCGAGCAAGCGTTCAAAGCCCTCTGTACAGAATTAAACGCGCAGGGCAGTATAAGCGTCGTCAATTATTCGCAGCACGAACAGGATGGAGTTGAGTAATGAACCCACTGAAAGCCGGTGACATCGCACCGAAATTTAGCTTACCGGATCAAGACGGCGAGCAAGTAAATTTGACCGACTTCCAGGGACAGCGTGTTCTGGTCTATTTCTACCCGAAAGCCATGACCCCCGGCTGCACCGTACAGGCCTGCGGCTTACGCGACAACATGGACGACTTGAAAAAAGTCGGCGTGGAAGTGCTGGGTATCAGCACGGATAAACCAGAAAAGCTGTCACGATTTGCTGAAAAAGAGCTGCTGAACTTCACGCTGCTTTCTGATGAAGACCATCAGGTATGCGAGCAGTTCGGCGTCTGGGGCGAGAAGACGTTTATGGGTAAAACCTACGACGGTATTCACCGCATCAGCTTCCTGATTGACGCTGACGGTAAAGTTGAACATGTGTTTGACGACTTCAAAACCAGCAACCACCACGACGTGGTCTTGAACTGGCTGAAAGAGAACGCCTGATAAACAGCAAAACGGCAACCCAGGTTGCCGTTTTTAGTGTTTTCCCCCTCTCCCACAGGAGAGGGTCGGAGTGAGAGCATCGGGCTGCACAAAAACTACTTCTCTTCCACCGCCGGCACATCCGGCCACGCGTGGACCACGGCTTTAATCAGCGTCGCCAGCGGAATCGCAAAGAACACGCCCCAGAATCCCCACAGCCCGCCGAAAATCACCACGGATAAGATAATCACCAGCGGATGCAGGTTCACCGCTTCGGAGAACAGCACCGGCACCAGCAGGTTACCGTCCAGGCCCTGAATAATCAGGTACACCGCAAAGCAGCTCCAGAACTCCGTCCCCAGCCCAAACTGGAACAGCGCGACGCCAACAACCGGAATGGTCACCACAAACGCGCCGATGTACGGAATCAGGACCGACAGCCCCACCAGCACCGCCAGCAGCAGCGAGTAGTTCAGCCCGAAAATCAGGAAGCCAATCCAGGTGGCTCCCCCCACGACAATCATCTCCAGCACCTTGCCGCGAATGTAGTTGGTGATCTGCTGGTTCATCTCTTCCCAGACCTGCCCTGCCAGACCGCGGTTGCGCGGCAGGATACGGCGCACGGCGTTGAGCATCTGATCTTTATCTTTCACCAGGAAGAAGACCATCAGCGGCACGAGCACAAGGTAAACCGCCAGCGTCAGCAGTCCGACCAGCGAGGCCAGAGAGTACTTCACCACCGAATCGCCCATCGTCATGATGCGGGCGCGCATATTTTCGGCCATCGCGTCGATAATCCCGGCATCCATCAGGGCCGGGTAACGGCGCGGCAGCGTGGCGGCGAAATCAGACAGCTTGTTCAGCATACCGGGCATGTCGCGGATCAGGTTAATTCCCTGCTGCCAGGCGACCGGCATCACCACAAAGGCCATTAGCAGCAGGATGCCGACAAACAGCACCAGCACGATGCTGGTCGCCCAGCGGCGGGAACAGCCGATGTGTTCCAGGCGCGCCGTCGGCCACTCCAGCAGGTACGCCAGCACAATCGCCACCAGCAGTGGCGCGAGCAGGCCGCTGAAGAAGAACAGAATACCGAACCCGGCAACCAGAATAACCAACAAAGCAATGGCTTCCGGGTCGCTGAACCGACGCCGGTACCACTGCATTAACATTTCGAGCATACAACCCTTCCCTGAATCGAATGGCGGGAGTGAGACGGTGAATTGTATCTAACTGTCACAAAAAAGACTTTCGCTTTTTGTATCCCGATCGCAATCCGCAAAAGCCTGATGAATGGGATTTTCTTCATGCTGTAACACGGCTACACTCGCAGAGCAGCAGAGATGAACGATATGCCGCTTCATCGGTCAAATTAGCACATCCAACATACAGGACAGTGGTTATGTTCAGGCAGTTGAGAAAAACACTGGTTGCAACACTGATTGCCGCGGTGACGGTCGGTCAGGTGTTGCCCGCTTTTGCTGACTCGTCCGATTCATTGCCGGACATGGGCACCACAGCAGGAAGCACGCTCTCTATTGGGCAAGAGATGCAAATGGGGGATTACTATGTTCGCCAGCTGCGCGGCAGCGCCCCGCTGATTAACGACCCTTTGCTGGTACAGTACATTAACGGGCTGGGGATGCGTCTGGTTTCGCACGCCGACTCGGTAAAAACGCCCTTCCACTTCTATTTAATCAATAATGACGAAATCAACGCCTTCGCCTTCTTTGGCGGTAACGTGGTGCTGCATTCGGCGTTATTCCGTTACTCTGACAACGAAAGCCAGCTGGCCTCGGTGATGGCGCACGAAATTTCGCACGTCACCCAGCGCCACCTGGCGCGCGCCATGGAAGACCAGAAACGTAACGCCCCCCTCACCTGGGTGGGCGCGCTGGGCTCTATTCTGCTGGCGATGGCCAGCCCGCAGGCCGGGATGGCGGCCCTGACCGGTACGCTGGCGGGAACGCGTCAGGGAATGATCAGCTTTACCCAGCAAAATGAACAGGAAGCGGACCGCATCGGGATTCAGGTGCTGCAGCGTTCAGGCTTTGACCCGCAGGCCATGCCGAGCTTCCTGGAAAAACTGCTCGATCAGGCGCGTTACTCTTCCCGTCCGCCGGAAATTCTGTTGACGCACCCGCTGCCGGAAAGCCGCCTGTCGGACGCCCGTAACCGTGCCAACCAGATGCGTCCGGTCGTGGTCCAGTCATCACAGGATTTCTACATGGCGAAAGTGAGAACGCTTGGGATGTACAACTCCGGGCGTAACCAGCTCACCAGCGACCTGCTGGATACCCTGGCGAAAGGCAACGTGCGTGAGAAAAACGCCGCGCAGTATGGTCAGGCGCTCCAGGCGATGGAAGCCAGCAAATACGACGAGGCGCGTAAAGCGCTGCAACCGCTTCTGGCTGCCGACCCGAACAACCCGTGGTATCTCGATCTCTCGACGGATATCGATCTGGGGCAGAAGAAAACGGCCGATGCGATTAACCGTCTGAAAGGGGCGAAAGACGTCCGTACCAACCCGGTGCTGCAGCTTAACCTGGCGAACGCTTACTTACAGGGCGGCCAGCCTGGCGAAGCGGCGACCATTCTGAACCGCTACACCTTTAATAATAAAGACGATCAAAACGGCTGGGATCTGCTCGCTCAGGCGCAAGCGCAGCTTGGCAACCGCGATCAGGAGCTGGCGGCGCGTGCCGAAGGTTTTGCCCTGGTGGGCCGCCTCGATCAGGCGATTTCCGCGCTCAGCAGCGCCAGCTCGCAGGTCAAGCTCGGCAGCCTCCAGCAGGCCCGTTACGACGCGCGTATCGATCAGCTGCGCGGCCTGCAGCAGCGCTTTAAGCCGTACGAGAAGATGTAATAAAGGAGAATTCACGTCATGACAGACGCCGTAAAAATCTATCACAACCCGCGCTGCTCCAAGAGCCGCGATACCCTGAGCCTGCTGAAGTCTAACGGCGTTGAGCCGGAAGTGGTGCTGTACCTCGACACCCCACCTGACGCGCAAACCCTCCGCCAGCTGCTGCACATGCTGGGAATGGGCAGTGCAAGAGAGCTGATGCGCCAGAAAGAAGATCTGTATAAGTCGCTTAACCTGGATGACAGCCGCCTCACCGAGGCTGAGCTGATCCAGGCGATGGTTGAAAATCCAAAGCTGATTGAGCGCCCGATTGTGGTAGCGAACGGCCAGGCGCGCATTGGACGCCCGCCGGAAGACGTGCTCGAGATCCTCTAGTTCTTATGCCGCAGCGCTTCCAGAAAGGCCTGCGGCGTACTCTCTCCCAGCTTTTTCTGCGCTTTTCCCCAGTTGTAAAATTCGCACAGATGGATCAACAGCTCGCCTGCCGGTTCACTGCTCAGACGCGGGATGATTTCACATAGCGGTAGATCGACCTGAACGGCACGGTACTGCTGCGGATGCGCTGTCACGGTGGTATTACGCTCCCCAAGCTTCACCTCAAAACCAAAAGTCTCAACAGATTGAATATCAGCCGGACAGGCTGCCAGCGCGTCGTTCGCCCAGTGGGTCAGCAGCTGCGGAGAAATGCCCGCGTACAGCCGGGCATAGCACCAGCCGCTCACGGGTTCACGCGCCCACAGCAGATGCTGTTCTCCGCCATCGTCCATATGCAGCGACAGAGGCTGATGATGTAACAGGAGTTTTTGCGGCACGATGCCTGCCTTCAGCGCCTTTTTCCCCTGCAACGTCGCGCCCTTCTGCTTTACCGGAGCCGGTTTGAGATAGCGATTCAGGGTCGCGCGGGACACGGCTATCCCGAGTCCGCTATTGACCATCTGCAGCAGTTCGTCCAGCGGGGCGCCAGTGATATCCCGCAGGGCATTGACCAGCGCAACCTGCTCCTGTCTCAATGCTTTGTATATCACTTTTGGCGTCGTATGGTTATCCGAAACCTGCTCGCGGTTGCGCCAGCGCCTGACGGTAGTGACCGAAATACCCAGCTCGGTAGCAAGCTCTCTGTCGCTTTTATCTGACTGCTGAAGATAGCGACGGATGCGCGGCGTCGTGGTTGCATTAGCATGCAGTTTAATTTCCATCGCAGGATCCTCAAAACTAATCTTATGAGATTTATATTACACCAGCGATTGCTTTGTGACCGATTTCACCTTTCGCACGCCGCGCTTCACTGATAATCCCCAGACATAACACAAACAACACCCCTCAATCTTGTACGGAGTTCACAATGAACAATGTTCTGGGATTTCTTGAAGCAAAACTGATGCCGCTGGCGGCCAAAACGGCCCAGCAGCGTCATCTCGGGGCCATTCGCGGCGCCTACGTATCCTTCATGCCGTTTATCATCGTCGGCTCTATTCTGCTGGTGATATCGTCGTTCCCGAATCAAGCCTATCAGCAGTTTATGTCTCAGGCCTTTGGTGAGAGCTGGAGCGCCATAATAGAAATCCCGTTCAACGCGGTGTTCTCCACCATGTCGCTGTTCATCAGCTTCCTGGTGGCGTTCCGTCTGGCGGAGCACTATGGTGAGGATCGCATCTCCTGCGGTATCCTGGCGCTGGTCGCCTTTCTCATCCTGACGCCCTTTATCAAAGTGGCAGAAAACGGCGGTATTACCGTCATTCCGGTGGAGTGGATTGGCAGCAAAGGGCTGTTCGTGGCGATGATCGGTTCCCTGCTGTGGACGGAGCTGTTCTGCTGGCTCAAGCGCAAAAAGCTGGTGATCAAAATGCCGGACGGCGTGCCTCCGGCGGTGCAGGAGTCGTTCGCCGCGCTGATCCCGGCCCTGCTGGTGATGATTCTGGTACTGGGTATCCGCATCGTGTTTGAAAACACCCACTACAACACCATCCACCAGTTTATTTACGAAGTGGTTGCCACGCCGGTGCGCCACTACGGCACCTCTTACTTTGGCGCGCTGATGACGGTGTTCAGCATCACCATTCTGTGGTCAGTAGGCATTAACTCCGGCTCGATGATCAACGGCATCATTCGCCCACTGTGGATGGAGAACCAGACCGACAACATCGCCGCGATTCAGGCAGGCACGACGCCGCCGCACATTATTACTGAACAGTTTTTTGACATGATCTGGATGGGCGGCGCGGGGGCCACGCTGTCGCTGGTGATTGCGATGCTGATTTTCGCCCGCAGCAAAAACATGCGTGAAGTGGCGCGCCTCGGCGCCGGGGCATCGGTGTTTAACATCAACGAACCGATCCTGTTTGGCCTGCCGGTGATCATGAACCCGATCATGCTCATCCCGTTCAACCTGGTGCCGCTGGTGCTGGTCACCGTGCAGTATGCGGCGATGAAGATTGGCGCGGTTGCCGTCACCACCGGGGTGTTTATTCCCTGGACGCTGCCGCCGGTCATCAGCGGCTTTATCGTTACCGGACACCTGAGCGGCAGCGTCATGCAGCTTATCAACCTGCTGATTGGCGCCATGCTATACCTGCCTTTTATGCGTATCGTGGACAAACAGTACCGCGCGGCGGAAATGGCCACCGTTACGCAAACCGACACCACCCTTGCAAAACAGGAGTAAAGCATGTGGGGAATTATCGCGACCTGGAGAATGGCGCTTGAAGGCGTTACGGAGTCTGCGTCAGCGCTGGCTGCGGGTAAACCGGTCTCTGCGGCAGTGGTTGATGCCGTTGCCGCCGTCGAGGACTTTCCGTTTTACAAATCCGTCGGCTACGGCGGACTGCCCACCGAAAATGGCGAAGTGGAGCTGGACGCCGCCTACATGGACGGCGATACGCTGGCGTTTGGCGCCGTGGGCAATCTGGTGGATATCGCCAACCCGGTGCGCGTGGCGCATGCGTTAAGCCGCCAGCGCTACAACAGCCTGCTTGTCGGCCAGGGCGCGCGGGAATGGGCGCTGAGCCAGGGCTTCGCCGACAAAACCATGCTCACTGACCGCGCCATGCAGCACTACCGCAAGCGCTGCCGCGAGACGCTGGATAAGGGCTTAAGCCCTTACGACGGGCATGACACCGTCGGCATTATCGGACTCGATAAACAAGGGTCAATGAGCGTCGCCACCTCCACCAGCGGCCTGTTCATGAAAAAACGTGGTCGACTCGGCGATTCGCCCATTATTGGTTCCGGATTTTACTGCGACAGTGAAACCGGCGCCGCCACCGCCACGGGCGTCGGTGAAGATCTGATGAAAGGCTGCACCAGCTACGAAATCGTCCGCCGCATGGCGCAGGGTATGACGCCGCAGCAGGCGGCGGATTCAGTGGTGTTCGAGCTGGAAGACAAGCTGATGTCGCGCTTTGGCCGTGCGGGCGATCTTTCCGTGGTGTGCATGAACAAGAGAGGCGAGTTCGGGGCCGCCACCAACATCAAAACGTTCTCGTTCGTGGTGGCGACGGCTCGCCAGCCCCTCACCGTTTTTCGTACCGAACGCCTGCGGGAGAAAACGCATTATTACGCCGTAGACGATGAGTGGATGCAGGCCTATGCCGCGCGGATCCGCGCGCCGATTGAGGAGTCATGATGATTACGTATCAGTTTATCACCGCGCTTTCTGACGCGGCTTCGCAAAGCCATTTGATTGCGTCCGCCTCCTGTACGCATTTGCCCGAAACGGCGCTTGTCGCGGAAATGCGCGAGTCTGCCAGCATCGCTGACACCCGCTTTGGCTGCGCCCCGTTTGCCCGGATCACCCTGCTGCCGGATGCCCTCTGGCAGGATAGCCTGACCGAAGGATTGCTGACGGCGCTGCGCCCGCTGCTGGCCTCGCCCGTCAGCCCCGAGCTGATACTGGACGTTACTGCTATCGACGATGTGGTGCTGGCGCAGGTGCTGCGCTTTCTCTTTAATCAGGCGCACAGGCTGAGCGACCTCAAGCTAAAGAAAACGGATGAATCGACGGTGCGCCTTACGCACATCACCGCCCTCTGCCTGCCGGAACAGCAGGCAAAACTGGAGGGGATCTTCCGCCAGCAGCAGGCCATCGCCCAGGGCATGATCGCGGCGCGACGTCTGGCGGATATCCCGTCCGACCAATGCACGCCGCAGTTTGTGGTGGAAGAGGCGCAAAGGCACTGTGCCGCGTTCCCCGCCCTGCGCTGCGAAGTGCTGAACGAAAAGGCTATTGCTGAGCAGGGTCTGGGGCTGCTGCAGGCCGTTGGCAAAGGGGCGACCTGTCCGCCGCGCCTGCTGGCTATTCATTATGACGGCGTCAACGACGGCCCGGTGCGCTGCTATGTGGGTAAAGGCATTACCTTCGATACCGGAGGCCTGTGGCTGAAGGAAGGCGCGGGCATGTACACCATGAAATACGACATGTGCGGTGCGGCTAACGTGCTGGGCCTGATGCTGACCGTGGCAGAGCTGGGGTTACCCGTGCGCATCATGGGCGTGCTGGCGCTGGCAGAAAACGCCATCGGCCCCGACGCCATGCAGCCCGGCACGGTGGCGACGGCCTGCAACGGCATCACGGTTGAAATCAACAACACCGATGCCGAAGGCCGACTGGTGCTGGCGGACGCCATCGCCTGGGCCAGCCAGCGCCATCCGCAGGCGCGCTATATTATTGATATGGCGACCTTAACCGGCGCGGTCGTGAAGGCGCTGGGGTATGAATTGAGCGGATTAATGACGCAGGATGAACCGCTGCGCGCGACGCTGACGCTGGCGGGTAAGCAGAGCGGCGATGAAGTGTGGTCCCTGCCGCTGGATGCGCGGCTGAAAAAACAGACCGACAGCGCCATCGCCGATCTGTGCAACACGCCGACCAACAATGCGGCGATCAGCGCCTCGGCAGCGTGGCTGCTGCACCACTTTTGCCGGCCGACGATCCCGTGGGCGCATCTGGACATTAGCGGTACGGCGCTGTGGCGAGAGAGCGGCAGGAGCGTGGCGTCGGGAAGACCAATTCCGCTTTTGGTTGAGCACTTGCTGGGGGATGTCTAATTTTCGTAGGCCCGGTAAGGCGTAGCCGCCACCGGGCGAACAAACTCAAAGCTTAAGAATATCTTTCACGAACGGAATGGTCAGCTTGCGCTGGGCGGTAATGGAGGCGCGATCGAGCTGATCGAGCGTGTCAAACAGCGTGCGCATTTCGCGATCCAGCCGCTTGAGCAGGAAGCGCCCCACGTCCTCCGGCAGCTCAAACCCGCGCTGCTTTGCGCGCAGCTGTAACGCCTGAAGCTTATCTTCATCCGACAGCGGCTGAAGCTTGTAGATTTGCCCCCAGTCCAGACGAGACGCCAGGTCCGGCAGCCCCAGATTGAGCTGTCTCGGCGGACGATCGCCGGTGATCAGCAGCCGGGTTTTGCCTGACTCCAGAATGCGGTTGTAGAGGTTAAAGATCGCCATTTCCCACGGCTCGTCCCCCGCCACGCATTCGATATTATCGATGCAGACCAGCGAGAGATGTTCCATTCCCTCCAGCACCTCAGGTACGAACCAGGTGCGTTTATCCAGCGGCACGTAGCCTACCGCATCTCCGCGCGCCGAAAGCTCTGCGCAGGCGGCATGCAGCAGGTGGCTGCGCCCCGCGCCTTCGCGTGACCAGATATAGATGTATCCGCTGTGATCCTGGCGCAGCACGTTTTGCAGTGCAGCCAGTAAAGAGGGGTTATCACCCGGCCAGAAACTCGCGAAAGTTTCGTCGTCAGGGAGATAGAGTGGCAGAGAGAGCTGTGCCGGTCCGTTCAGAAATACCTCAACCAGAGATCCTACGTAAAATCGGAATGGAGTTTAACACGGAACCTGCAAGGAGAGAACCGGGCGATCCCTCGCCCGGTAATACGATCAATGTGACGCTTTTTCGCTGTCGTCCGCGTCCAGAATTTCTTCTTCCGGGCGGATGACCGAGATCAGCTTGAAGATCAGGCTCAGGCCCACGCCGACGATGGTCGCCAGCGCCATGCCCTTCAGCTCGGCCGCACCAATATGCACCTTAGCACCGCTCACGCCGATGATCAGGATAACGGAGGTCAGGATCAGGTTTTGCGCCTTGCTGTAATCCACTTTGGATTCAATCAGCACGCGAATACCGGAGGCGCCGATCACGCCGTACAGCAGCAGAGAAACGCCGCCCATTACCGGCACCGGAATGATCTGAATCGCTGCCGCCAGCTTGCCGACGCAGGAGAGCAGAATGGCGATGATCGCCGCGCCGCCGATAACCCAGGTACTGTAGACGCGGGTAATCGCCATCACGCCGATGTTCTCGCCGTAGGTAGTGTTTGGCGTCGAGCCGAAGAAACCGGAGATGATGGTGGAGAAACCGTTCGCAAACATGGAGCGGTGCAGACCCGGGTCTCGGATTAAATCGCGCTTTACGATGTTCGCCGTCACCACCAGGTGGCCGACGTGCTCCGCAATTACCACCAGCGCCGCAGGCAGAATGGTGAAAATAGCAAACCATTCAAAGCGTGGCGTATAGAAGGTTGGCAGCGCGAACCAGTGGGCCTGAGCGATCGGGGTGGTGTCCACCACGCCCATCGCGAAGGAGAGCGCATAGCCCGCCAGCACGCCGATCAGGATCGGGATAATCGCCATGAAGCCGCGGAACAGCACGGAGCCAAACACCGTTACGCCCAGCGTTACCAGCGAGATGATAATGGTTTTGGAATCCGGTGACTGACCGTCAGCAGGCAGCAGACCGGCCATATTCGCCGCGACGCCCGCCAGCTCCAGACCGATGACCGCAACGATGGCGCCCATCGCCGCAGGCGGGAACATCACGTCCAGCCAGCCGGTACCGGCTTTCTTCACAATGAAGGACACCACGCAGAACAGGACGCCACACATGATAAAGCCGCCCAGCGCGACTTCATAACCCAGCGGCAGCAGCAGTAACACCGGCGAGATAAAGGCGAAGCTCGACCCGAGATACGCCGGGATTTTGCCTTTACAGATAAAGAGGTACAGCAGCGTACCAATGCCGTTGAACAACAGCACGGTGGCTGGGTTAATGTGGAACAGGATTGGCACCAGCACGGTTGCGCCAAACATGGCGAACAGGTGCTGCAAACTAAGCGGGATAGTCTGTAAAAGCGGCGGTCTTTCACTCACCCCGATAGCACGGCGCGTCATAGTGTTTTCCTCTGTGTCGTATTGTTGGTGTTTTATTCAAAAAAAAGCCGACTATCAAAGTCGGCTTATTTATCGTTATTCGATTATTTCGTACCAAAGATCTTATCGCCGGCATCGCCGAGCCCCGGGATGATGTACCCGTGCTCGTTCAGCCCCTGGTCGATAGAGGCGGTATACAGCTCAACGTCCGGGTGCGCTTTTTCCAGCGCCGCGATCCCTTCCGGAGCAGCAACCAATACCAGCACCTTAATGCTGTTACAGCCCGCGTTTTTCAGCAGGTCGATGGTGGCGATCATAGAGCCACCGGTCGCGAGCATTGGGTCAACCACCAGCGCCATACGCTCGTCGATGTTAGACACCAGCTTCTGGAAGTAAGGAACAGGCTCAAGGGTTTCTTCGTTACGGTAGATACCCACCACGCTGATACGCGCGCTTGGCACGTGCTCCAGCACGCCTTCCATCATGCCGAGACCGGCACGCAGGATTGGCACCACGGTAATTTTCTTACCTTTGATCTGCTCAACCTGCACCGGGCCGTTCCAGCCTTCGATGGTGACTTTTTCTTGTTTCCAGATCAGAGGTCGCTTCGTAGGTCAGCAGGCTGCCGACTTCAGATGCCAGTTCGCGAAAACGCTTCGTGCTGATGTCATGCTCACGCATCAGGCCCAACTTGTGTTTAACGAGTGGGTGTTTCACTTCCACAATCTTCATTCTCTTTCTCCTCTGAGGTGGCGTCCGCAAAAAAATCGCGGGATTATACCGCTTTTTTCGGATTAGGCCATACCCATGTTGCTTGACGTATATCAAGCAAAGTGATTTAGAGACAAAAAAACCGGAGGCGAGACTCCGGCCTGGGGGCGGGGTTCTGCCCGGTGGCGCTGCGCTTACGCGGGCCTACGTGTAGTGTAGGTCGGGTAAGCGTTAGCGCCACCCGACAATTACAGGTTCTCGCCGTTGCTCGCAATAACCTGCTTATACCAGTCGAACGATTTTTTCTTACTGCGGTTCAGCGTGCCGTTCCCTTCATTATCTTTATCCACAAAGATAAAGCCGTAGCGCTTTTTCATTTCGCCCGTGCCGGCAGACACCAGGTCGATACAGCCCCAAGGGGTGTAGCCCATCAGATCCACGCCATCTTCCACCACCGCTTTTTTCATCTCGCGGATGTGGGCGGCCAGATAATCAATACGGTACTGGTCGTTCACCGTGCCGTCGCTCTCCTGCACGTCGATCGCGCCAAAGCCGTTCTCAACGATAAACAGCGGCAGCTGGTAGTGATCCCAGAACCAGTTCAGGGAGTAGCGCAGCCCGACCGGGTCAATCTGCCAGCCCCAGTCGGATTTCTGCACGTACGGGTTAGAGACCAGGCTCTTGCTTTCGTCGTAATCCAGCTGCGGGTTGTCCGCCGTCGCCTTGGTGGCGAAGGACATGTAGTAGCTGAAGCCGATGTAATCGACGCAGCCCTGCTTCAGCGCGGCTTTATCCTCTTCGGTTATATCCAGCGCGAAGCCGCGACGTTCGAAGTAGTTGAGCAGGTGCTGCGGGTACCTGCCGCGCACGTGTACGTCGGTGAACCAGTAGCGGCGATGCATGGCGTTCATCGCCATCATCATATCGTCCGGCGCACAGGTCAGCGGGTAGATAGGACACATGGCAATCATGCAGCCAATCTGCAGCGACGGGTTAATCTCGCGCCCCGCCTTCACCGCCAGGGCGCTGGCCACCAGCTCATAGTGCGCCGCCTGGAACATCACCGGTTCACGGTCTTCACCCGGCGCGTACTTCAGCCCGGAGTTCGTAAACGGCGCAAAGTCTTCGTGGAAGTTAGCCTGGTTGTTGATCTCGTTGAAGGTCATCCAGTACTTCACCTTATGCTGGTAGCGCTGGAACACCACTTTTGCAAAACGAACGAAGAAGTCGATCAGCTTACGGTTGCGCCAGCCGCCGTATTCGGTGACCAGATGGAAAGGCATCTCGAAGTGAGACAGGGTGATAACCGGTTCGATGCCGTACTTCAGGCATTCGTCGAACAGATCGTCATAGAATTTCAGGCCAGCCTCGTTAGGCTCAAGCTCGTCGCCTTTCGGGAAGATCCGCGTCCAGGCAATAGAGGTGCGGAAGCATTTGAACCCCATCTCGGCAAAGAGTCTGATGTCTTCTTTATAGCGGTGGTAGAAATCGATGGCTTCATGGTTAGGATAATTTTTCCCCTCCAGCACGCCGTTGGTGATTTCACGCGGCACGCCGTGCGCCCCCGCGGTCATAACATCGGCAACGCTCACGCCCTTGCCGCCCTCTTTCCAGCCGCCTTCCAGCTGGTGCGCCGCAACGGCCCCGCCCCACAGAAAATCTGCTTTAAATCCTGACATTCGCTTTCCCTCATTCTGCGTTATTTTCTGCAAAAACAATTACAGAAACCGGTTTCAGTTCGATGATGTGCAAAGGGCATAGCTGTTGCAAGCAGTTCTCAGAAACCGGTTTCATTTTCGTGAACAGAGTCAAGTTTGGCTGCATTCACGGGGTGCACAGAAAAAAAGATCTCCACGTCCAGAATAGGCTCGCAAACGTTTGCCTGGACTGTTAGAATTGCGCCGATTTTTCTTACTAGCTATGCAATCGCGTGGGGATTTAAGCCGTGACCAACAAAACTTCTCTCAGCTACAAAGATGCCGGTGTTGATATTGACGCAGGTAATGCGCTGGTTGACCGAATCAAAGGTGTGGTGAAAAAAACCCGCCGCCCGGAAGTGATGGGTGGTCTGGGTGGATTCGGCGCACTGTGCGCGCTGCCGCAAAAATATCGTGAACCTGTTCTGGTCTCGGGTACTGACGGTGTAGGCACCAAGCTGCGCCTGGCGATGGATTTAAAACGTCACGACACGATCGGTATCGATCTGGTCGCGATGTGCGTGAATGACCTGGTGGTTCAGGGCGCAGAGCCGCTGTTCTTCCTCGATTACTACGCGACCGGCAAACTGGACGTAGATACCGCGGCAAGCGTGATTAACGGTATCGCCGAAGGCTGTCTGCAGTCTGGCTGCGCGCTGGTCGGTGGCGAAACCGCAGAAATGCCGGGCATGTATCACGGCGAAGATTATGACGTCGCGGGCTTCTGCGTCGGCGTAGTAGAAAAATCAGAAATTATCGATGGCAGCAAAGTGGCCGATGGCGATGTGCTGATCGCGCTGGCCTCCAGCGGCCCGCACTCTAACGGCTACTCCCTGGTGCGTAAAATCCTCGAAGTGAGCGGCTGTGATCCGCTGACCACCGAGCTTGACGGTAAACCACTGGCTGACCATCTGCTTGCGCCAACACGTATCTACGTGAAGAACGTGCTCGAGCTTATCGAGAACGTCGACGTTCACGCCATTGCCCACCTGACCGGCGGCGGCTTCTGGGAAAATATTCCGCGCGTTCTGCCGGACAACACCCAGGCGGTGATCGACGAATCGTCATGGCAGTGGCCAGCCGTGTTTAACTGGCTGCAGACCGCGGGCAACGTGAGCTCTCACGAAATGTACCGCACCTTTAACTGCGGCGTGGGCATGGTTATCGCCCTGCCGGCAAGCGAAGCGGATAAAGCGGTTAAGCTGCTGACTGAAAAAGGTGAAAACGCGTGGAAAATCGGTACGATTAAAGCCTCCGATTCCGAACAGCGTGTGGTCATTGAATGAAAAACATCGTGGTGCTCATTTCCGGCAACGGAAGCAATTTGCAGGCCATCATAGACGCCTGCAAGCAGAAGAAAATCAATGGCACCATTCGGGCAGTTTTCAGCAACAAGGCCGACGCGTTCGGCCTTGAGCGCGCGCGGGAAGCGAACATTCCCGCGCACGCGCTGGAAGCCAGCCAGTTCGCCGGGCGTGAAGCCTTTGACCGCGAGCTGGTGCATGAGATTGATGCCTACGCGCCGGACGTGGTCGTGCTGGCGGGCTATATGCGTATTCTGAGCCCTGCCTTCGTCGAACACTTCGCCGCTCGTCTGCTGAATATCCACCCTTCCCTGCTGCCAAAATATCCCGGCCTGCATACCCATCGTCAGGTTCTGGAAAACGGCGATGAGGAGCACGGTACCTCCGTGCATTTCGTTACCGACGAGCTGGACGGCGGTCCGGTGATCCTGCAGGCGAAAGTTCCGGTCTTTGACGGCGACAGCGAAGAAGACGTGACCGAACGCGTGCAGACCCAGGAACACGCCATTTACCCGCTGGTGGTCAGCTGGTTTGTCGACGGGCGTCTCGAGATGCGCGACGGTGCAGCCTGGCTGGACGGCGTGAAGTTACCCCCGCAGGGTTATGCGGCCGAAGAGTAATTTTCTATGTCGGGTGGCGCTGCTGCGCTTACCCGACATGTTCGTTGCATTACCCGATATTCCCTTCTCCAACCTTCTAAAATCCCCAACAAAAAAAATAACTGTCATACTTTTCTGGCACTGTTGGACATATCGTGGAAATGCTCGCCATAATAAGGACGAGACGGATTTACCACGTCCTGTGATTGAACTGGAGTGTGAGCTGTAATGGGTCAGGAAAAGTTATATATCGAGAAAGAGCTAAGCTGGTTAGCATTCAACGAACGTGTACTCCAGGAAGCGGCAGACAAAAGTAACCCGCTTATCGAGCGCATGCGTTTTTTGGGCATTTATTCCAACAACCTGGATGAGTTCTACAAGGTTCGCTTTGCCGAGCTGAAAAGACGCATCATCATCAGCGAAGAACAGGGCTTAAACTCGCACTCGCGGCATCTGCTGGGCAAAATCCAGTCCCGCGTGCTGAAAGCCGATCAGGAATTTGACGGCCTGTATAACGAACTGCTGCTGGAGATGGCGCGCAATCAAATCTTCCTGATTAACGAACGCCAGCTTTCCGTTAACCAACAAAACTGGCTGCGCCACTACTTCAAACACTACCTGCGCCAGCACATTACCCCGATTCTGATCAACCGCGAAACCGATCTGGTTCAGTTCCTGAAAGATGATTACACCTACCTGGCGGTGGAAATTATTCGCGGTGAGTCTATCCGTTACGCGCTGCTGGAGATCCCGTCCGACAAGGTGCCGCGCTTTGTGAACCTGCCGCCGGAAACCCCGCGCAGACGCAAGCCGATGATCCTGCTGGATAACATCCTGCGCTACTGCCTGGACGACATCTTCAAAGGCTTCTTCGATTACGATGCGTTAAACGCCTATTCGATGAAGATGACCCGTGACGCCGAATATGACCTGGTGCACGAGATGGAAGCCAGCCTGATGGAGCTGATGTCCTCCAGCCTGAAACAGCGCCTGACGGCCGAGCCGGTGCGCTTTGTCTATCAGCGCGATATGCCGGACGCCATGGTGGAGATGCTGCGCGATAAACTGACCATTTCGCGCTATGACTCCATCGTGCCGGGCGGTCGTTACCACAACTTTAAAGACTTTATTGGCTTCCCGAACGTCGGCAAAGCCAATCTGGTGAACAAGCCGCTGCCGCGCCTGCGCCATCTGTGGTTCGATAAATTCCGCAACGGATTCGACGCCATTCGCGAACGCGACGTGCTGCTTTACTATCCGTATCACACGTTTGAGCACGTGCTCGAACTGCTGCGTCAGGCCTCGTTCGATCCGAGCGTGCTGGCGATCAAAATCAACATCTACCGCGTGGCAAAAGATTCCCGCATCATCGACGCGATGATCCACGCGGCGCACAACGCCAAAAAAGTCACCGTGGTGGTTGAGCTGCAGGCGCGCTTCGACGAAGAGGCCAACATTCACTGGGCGCGCCGTCTGACGGAAGCCGGTGTGCACGTCATCTTCTCCGCGCCGGGGCTGAAAATTCACGCCAAGCTGTTCCTGATTTCCCGTAAAGAGGGTGACGACGTGGTGCGTTATGCCCACATCGGTACCGGCAACTTTAACGAGAAAACGGCGCGAATTTATACCGACTACTCGCTCTTAACCGCCGACGCCCGCATTACTAACGAAGTGCGCCGGGTCTTTAACTTTATCGAAAACCCGTACCGTCCGGTGAGCTTTGACTATTTGCTGGTCTCGCCGCAGAACTCGCGCCGCCTGCTGTACGATATGATCGATAAAGAGATCGCCAATGCCCAAAAAGGGCTGTCGTCCGGCATCACGCTGAAGCTTAACAACCTGGTCGACAAAGGGCTGGTGGACAGGCTGTACGCGGCGTCAAGCTCAGGCGTGCCGGTTAACCTGCTGATCCGCGGCATGTGCTCGCTGATCCCGGAACTGGAAGGCATCAGCGACAATATTCGTGTGATCAGCATTGTTGACCGCTATCTGGAACATGACCGGGTCTATATTTTTGATAATGCGGGTGATAAACAGGTCTATCTCTCTTCGGCAGACTGGATGACGCGCAATATTGACTACCGTATTGAAGTCGCGGCACCGCTGCTGGATCCGCGTCTGAAGCAGCAGATCCTCGACATCATCGAGATTCTGTTCAGCGATACCGTGAAAGCACGCTATATCGACAAAGAACTCAGTAACCGCTATGTGCCGCGCGGCAACCGCCGCAAAGTGCGGTCGCAACTGGCGATTTACGACTATATCAAATCACTCGAGCAACCCGATTAACCTATGCCGATAAATGATAAGACCCCACGCCCGCAGGAATTCGCCGCGGTCGACCTTGGCTCTAACAGTTTCCACATGGTCATCGCCCGTGAGGTGGATGGCGCGCTTCAGATCATCGGTCGTCTGAAGCAGCGCGTACACCTGGCGGATGGTCTTGATGAACGCAGCATGCTCAGCGAAGAGGCGATGGAGCGCGGGTTAAACTGCCTGTCGCTGTTTGCTGAACGCCTGCAGGGCTTCTCGCCCTCCAGCGTGTGCATCGTGGGCACTCATACCCTGCGCCAGGCCCTGAACGCCCCGGAGTTCCTTAAGCGGGCAGAAAAAGTGATCCCCTACCCGATTGAGATCATCTCCGGCAACGAGGAAGCGCGTCTGATTTTCATGGGCGTTGAGCACACCCAGCCGGAAAAAGGCCGCAAGCTGGTTATCGATATCGGCGGTGGCTCAACGGAGCTGGTGATCGGCGAAGACTTTGAGCCGCGCCTGGTGGAAAGCCGCCGTATGGGCTGCGTCAGCTTCGCGCAGATGTATTTCCCGGGCGGCACCATCACCCGCGAGAACTTCCAGCGCGCGCGTATGGCGGCTGTCCAGAAGCTGGAAAACCTGGCCTGGCAGTACCGTATTCAGGGCTGGAACGTGGCGCTGGGCGCGTCGGGCACCATCAAGGCGGCGCATGAAGTGCTGCTGGCGATGGGTGAAAAAGACGGGTTTATCACGCCCGAACGCCTGACGTTGCTGACCGAAGAAGTGCTGAAGCATAAAAGTTTTGACGCCTTAAGCCTGCCGGGTCTTTCCGACGAGCGCAAGGCGGTCTTCGTGCCGGGGCTGGCTATTCTCTGCGGCGTGTTTGATGCCCTCGCCATTAAAGAGCTACGACTTTCAGACGGCGCGCTGCGTGAAGGCGTGCTGTATGAGATGGAAGGCCGCTTCCGCCATCAGGATATTCGCAGCCGCACCGCGCAAAGCCTGGCCAACCAGTACAACATCGACCGTGAACAGGCGAAGCGCGTGCTGGACACCACGGTACAGATGTATGAACAGTGGCAGGAGCAAAATCCTAAGCTGGCGCACCCGCAGCTTGCCGCGCTGTTGAAATGGGCCGCGATGCTGCACGAGGTGGGGCTGAACATCAACCACAGCGGGATGCACCGCCATTCGGCCTATATTCTGCAAAACAGCGATCTTCCTGGCTTCAACCAGGAGCAGCAAACCATGATGGCGACCCTGGTACGTTATCACCGCAAGGCCATCAAGCTCGACGACCTGCCGCGCTTTACGCTGTTCAAGAAAAAACAGTTCCTGCCGCTTATTCAGCTGCTGCGTCTGGGCGTGCTGCTCAATAACCAGCGTCAGGCCACCACCACGCCGCCTACGCTGAAGCTGAAAACCGACGACCATCACTGGACTCTGAGCTTCCCGCACGACTGGTTTAGCCAGAACGCGCTGGTCCTGCTGGACCTGGAAAAAGAGCAGCAGTACTGGGAAGCGGTCACCGGCTGGCTGCTCAAAATCGAAGAAGAGAGCGCCGACGTCGCCGCGTAACGGCTCAGGCGTCCGCGGTGGACGCCTCTGCTTCCAGCAGTGACTCAAGCGGTGCCGGTCTGCCAATCAGATAACCCTGCACATAATCGATGCCTAGCGCGTGAACCGCGCTACGTATCTCTTCGCTTTCAACATACTCCGCCACCACCAGCATTTTCTTCATGCGCGCCAGATGGCAGATAGACGCCACAATCTGATAATCCAGGCTGTTGTTGACGATATTGCGAATAAAGCTGCCGTCAATCTTGAGAATATCCGCGTCCACGCTTTTCAGCCGCGCATAGCTCGCATAGCCGGTGCCAAAATCATCAATCGCAATACGTACCCCCATTTTCTGCAGCTGCCGGAGGATGTGTTGCGCCTGCTCCGCATTGCAAAAGGTGCTGCACTCCGTCACTTCAAAGATTAGCTGCCACGGCTCAATGGCGTATTTCGCCAGCAGGCGGCTCACCTCAAGCGGAAACTGCACCCGACACACGGTCGACGGGGCCAGATTAATGGCAAAGCGCTGGCCGGGCAGTCTTTCGCGATGCGCGGCGAGAAAGCGCAGGGTGTGCTCCAGCACCCACAAATCTACCCGGGAAGAGAGACCAAACTCCTGCGCGACGGGCAGGAACTGGTCGGGGGAGATCAATAGCCCGTTTACATCCGGCATCCGGAGCAGGACTTCGTGATAGCAATCGCCACGCAGGCCGCGAACGGGTTGAACCAGCAGGGTGAATTCGTCGTTATCAAGCGCCTTTTGCAGGCGGCTCATCATCGCGACCTTATCCTTCAGGTTGCGCTGCAAATGGACGGCACCCCGCTGCTGAAGATTTTCCGGATGGTTGGAGGAGAGCGAAAGGTCGGCAACCACGCCCAGCTCGCCCAGCACCAGGTAAAGATGGTTAACCGGGGACCGGACATAGCAATAGCTCACGCCCACCTGCGGCTGCAGCGGCATGCCGTCCCAGACAAAGCGGAACTGCTTGATATGCTCGTCCAGGGCTTCAATCCGCTGCTGGTGCGATTCCGCGTTGAGCCGTACCGCCAGGTCATACCCGGTCAGGTGATACACCAGCTCATTGGGCTGGAGAATGCCATTCACCCACTGCGCCAGCTGCTGCTTGTACTGAATCCGCAGCAACACGCCGTAATTTCGGCCCAGAATTTCCAGCTCCGGAATGCGCAGCAGACAGAGCGCCGACCACGGGTTTTTCGCCAGATCGCGCGACAGCGCCCGCAGGTTAGGCATATGGACGACCGGATCGAGCAGCGCCAGCCTGCGGGAGCGTTTGTTCGCCGCGCGCTGCCGGGTCGCCAGCATCGACATATAAATCACCACGAACGAGAAGACCAGGTAACTGGAAGAGGTGATCGCCAGCTGAATGTCATACCCCGGATTTACCGGGATATAGCGGTAAAAATAGTGAATAGACACCAGCAGTATCGGCGTCCAGATAAGCGAAATCAGCTTATAGCCAAAACGCATCGCGCCCCAGAGCATCACCGGCATCAGCAGGGAAAGAGTGTAGTTGGTGGTGAAAATGGAGCTGTTCTCATTCATCGGAAGCAGCAGCAGCGAAAGCAGTCCGCTAAGCGCGATAGCCCACACCAGCAACTCAACGACCGTCACCTTTTTGTCTATCTCGGAACGGATCTGTGAGAGAAGGCTTTTGATATAGCGCGGATGTCGAAGCAGGCGGATCAGCAGATAGCTCAGCGGCACGCCCGTTAGCCCGCTGACCAGCAGCGTCTGATAGTTGATGAGCGTGCGAATATTGAGGGGATTTAATCCCGCAAGGCTCTGACGGCTCTCATACACGCCTAAATACACCGCAAACTGAAACAGCACCAGAAATAGCGTCGCGGGGCAGAAGACTTGCCAGAAGATGCGCTGCGCCATCAGCCGCACGTCGCCGTACGCGGTCATATTCCGTCTGGGCGCAAACACCCGGTAGCCACCCCAGCTGAGCACTAAAGGGACGACAAAATGGAGGATCCCCGCGACGGTTTCAAACATCCCGACCGACGGGTAATAGCGGATAAACAGCGACAATACGATCCCGGGCAGCGCTTCCAGGCCAAAAAACATCATCAGCGAAAGCAAAAATGACAGGGGTAAATAATAGAGTGCCGCAATGCCGTCGCCCAGCTGCGTGAATGTATTCGCAATGCTCAGCACGGGAAGTAAAACCACAGGCAAAATAAGCGGTAATGCCCACCAGCGGTTTTTATTTTTTTTCAGGAAAGCGAGAATGTTCATAGATGCCCGGTTAAACCCCTTTCGCTCCAGAGGGAAAATAAAGACAGGCATCCAACCTGACGTACGCGCCGCCCGGCGGCGTGCGGGGCGAACTGTGTGGAGGAAGAATTTTAAATATAAGGGCCGGGAAGCCGTTGACTTAAATCAAACTATTTTACGCAAATATCTGTTTGCGGCATTTTTTTGAAATCATTTTCTTCATATTATCAATGTGGTAAATGCATTAATTAAATTCAATAACATTAATCAATGTAAACATTGACGGTTATTTACACACAGCAGAATTGACCCCGCCTTCCCGCTGTGCCTTAATATCCTTGTCGCCCAAAAGGGCTTATCCAGGAAAAACAGAGTGAGTCAGGTCACGCGTATGCGAAAACGACATCAATTTAATACCCGAATGACCCGCATCATACTGCTCATCAGCTTCCTGTTTTTCTTTGGCCGCTTCGTTTACTCTTCAATTGGCGCCTGGTACCACCATCAGGACAAAACCCAGTCGCAGCAATCCAGCCTGACCGTCGACACCACCGCTCGCTAAACAGCCGCAGGATGTTGCACGAGCCGAATAATGGCCGCGATCCCTTTGCTGAGGATTTTATCCTGTCGCATTACCACCGCCAGCTGCCGCTGCAGCATGGGCGTAAGCGACATCACGCATAGCCCTTCGCGATCGGCATCCTGTTCGACCGCCATTCGCGGCACAATACTGTAGCCCAGCCCCGCGCGAACCATGCGTTTGATCGCCTCGATGCTGCCAAGCTGCATCACCGGTGCGATCGCTAATCCATTAGCCGCAAACCAGCCATCGATCAGCGCCCGGGTACCGCTGCCTGATTCAAAGGCAATCAGCGGCTGAGCGTGCAGCGCCTCCGGGGTAAAGTCCCTGAAAGCATCCTGCTGCTCCCGCGACGCGATAAAGACAAACTCTTCGTCCATCACCGGCATGACGTCCAGCGCTCTGCCGCTCACCGGCAGCGTCACCAGCCCCATATCGAGCCGGTTCTCTTCGATGGCCCTGACGATATCGAGGGTGTTGCCCGTCGTCACCCCCACGCTCAGGAGCGGATAGTCCCGGCGCAGCTTCTCCAGCAGCGGCGGCAGAAGATGGATGCAGGCCGTTGCCCCCGTGCCAAGCGTAATGGTGCCGCTCACATCGTGGCTGAATGCGCTCACGGACCGAATGGCGTCATCCACCGCCTGCTGAATACGCTCCCCATGCGCCAGCAACGCTTCCCCGGCAGCCGTAGCCTTAATCCCTCGCCCGGTACGCTCCACCAGCCGCGTTTGCAGAAATTGCTCCAGCTGGCGTATTTGCAGGCTGACGGCGGGCTGGGAAATACCCAGCACATCCGCTGCCGCTGAAAAGCTGCCGCGCTGGATCACCAGACGGAAGGTGGCGAGATAGCCCAGATTAAGCGTTGTCATTCAAAGTTTCTCTTATACCGCGCATAAGGTTGCTGCCCTGCCAGCACAATAGCGCGCGAGTTATGCTCAGGACAACTGCATAACGGAATGAAAAACAATGGAAACACCCGCCCTGCCACGCCGCCTCGCCCTCGCGGCGGGATGTAATCAGCTTATCAACTGGGGGATCTCGTTTTATATGCCCGGCACCTTTGGAATGGCGATTTCAGCCGACCGGGGATGGTCATCACCGCAAATTTACCTCGGCCTGACGCTGGCGATGCTGGTGATGGCGGCGGTTTCTCCGTTTGTCGCCCGCCTGCTGGCACGCTTTGGCGGTCAGAAAGTGGTGATGAGCGGCACGTTGCTGATCGCCGCAAGCTGCGCAGGGATGGCGTATACCCAGACGCTTTTTGGCTGGTACTGCGCCTGGCTTATCGGCGGCACAGGGATGCGCCTGTCGCTGTACGACGCGCTGTTCGCCGCGCTGGTAAACCTCTACGGGCAGCAGGCGCGAAGAACGATCTCACGCGTCACGCTGGCGGGCGGGCTGGCCTCCGCCGTTTTCTGGCCGCTGGGTGATGCCCTGCTTCAGGTCATGAGCTGGCAGGAGGCGCTGCGCGTCTATGCTCTTTTCGGCCTGCTGAGCGCGATGCTGATTCGAACGCTTCCCCGGCAAAGGCTGACGGTGACGACAAAGGTCACTGCGCCGCCGCTGAACAACGAGCGGCGTAACGCCTGGCTTTATGCCGCCTTCATTGCCCTCATCACCTTTGTCTCTAACGGCACATCCACCCATCTGCCGGAGTTTATTGCCCACTTTGGCCTGCCGGTCGCCATCGGCATGCTGTGGGGGATCGGCCAGACGGGCGCCCGCTCGCTGGAAGTGCTGGCGGGTGCCCGCTTAACCCCCTTCAAACTGACGCTTTTTACCGCGCTCGCCATGCCGCTCTGCTTTCTTCTGGGGATGAGCAGCGCCCTGTTTGCGTGGTGTGCAGCCGGTTTTGTGCTGGGCTACGGCGCCATCAACGGGCTGGTCACCATCGTAAAAGCCACCCTGCCGCTGGAGCTGTTTAGCACCGAAAGCTATGCCCGCCGCACGGGGATGCTGCTGATCCCAGGCCAGCTAATGGCGGCAGCCTCACCGTTTGCCTATGCGTGGCTGAATAAAACGCTGGGGATCGCAGGTGCAATGTGGGTATCAACGGGCCTGACGCTAGTGATTGCCGGGCTGGCGATAGCGATTGTGCGCCGTCCACGCAGGAAAACTGTATCGCACTGTATCCAGAGCGCCACGCTGACAAACGGGTACAAAACGCCGCCTCCGGCAAATATCTCCGATACATAAAAATGGTTTTCTTTCCCTGTCGCCATTCAGAACCGATGAGGAGAGAACCCATGATTCGTCGCTTTGCACTTTTCCCCCTGCTAGTCCTGGCCTCTGTAGCCCATGCCCGGACCATGCCGCTGGATAACCTGAGCGCCGCGGACGTTAACGGCCCCGCCGCCGTTGCGCCGCTGGCGCAGCCGCAGCCGCCTGCCAGGCTGATAGTCGATCCCCCGCTTGCCGGGCCGCTGAGCAAAGGCGCGGTTTTTATTCAGTACCGTGCCGAAAACCTGCGCATCGAGCCGGTATTCGGCCCCGAGGCGCTCAAGGTCATCCCACGCATCGGGCATATTCACGTGGTGGTGGATGACGCGCCGTGGCACTGGGCTGACGCCAGCGGAGAGCCGGTGATCCTGGTGGGTCTGCCCGCCGGTAAACACAAGGTGACCATTATTCTGGCCGATCCGACGCACAAGCCGCTCGACCACAAAACCGTTGAATTCACCGTCCCGCCCCACGCGGCGGTCCACCATTTTTAAGGAGTCTGAAGATGAAAGCACTCTCTGTAGTGACGGCAGGCCTGCTGGCGCTTTCCGCCAGCGCCTTTGCACAGAATAAAACCAGCGTGGTGCTGGTCCACGGCGCGTTTGCCGACGGCAGCAGCTGGAATAAGGTGATTACCCTGCTGCAGAAACAGCACGCCGAGGTCATTGCCGTCCAGCTCCCGCTCACGTCGCTTAAGGATGACGTTGCGGCCACGCGGCGGGCCATCGCCCGCGCCGAGGGTGACGTGGTGCTGGTGGGCCACTCCTGGGGCGGCACCGTGATTAGCGAGGCGGGCAACGATGCGCGGGTAAAATCGCTGGTGTATGTGGCAGCGTTCGCGCCGGACTCCGGCCAGTCGACGGCGGATCTGGCAGGAAGCTACCCTGCACCGCCGGGCAGCGCGGGCATTGCTAAATCGGCGGACGGCTATTTATACCTGCCGACAGGAGCCGTCAGAAAGGACTTCGCGCCTGACGTGAAGCCAGCCATTCAAGATACGATTGCGGCCACGCAGGGGCCGATTAAGGCCGAGGCGTTTGGTGAAAAGGTCGCCCACGCGGCGTGGCATGACAAACCGAGCTGGTATGTGGTCAGCAAGAATGACCGTATGATCAACCCCGATCTTGAACGGGCAATGGCGAAGACGATCCATGCGAAAACCGCCGAGGTGGCGGCAAGCCACGTGTCGATGGTCAGCCAGCCGCAGATCGCTGCCCGGACGATTGAGCAGGCGATAAGCAGTAATTAACCGGAGTGACTCATTCGATCTTCTGCACTTCCGTATCCACCGGCAGCAGCGCAGTGCCGTCATGCGCTGCTGGCGCCATAAAGGGAACCGGCCTGCCCGTCCGCCTGTCAATCAGCAGCGAGTGACGCTCGCCCTGTGAAAACAGATTTTGCTCGCCCCACTGACGCAGCGCCACGATCACGGGGAAAAGACGTTCGCCTTTGTCGGTCAGAACATATTCCTGATAAGCCGTGCCGTCCGATGCTCCCTGTAACGTCAGGATTTCCGCCTCAACCAGCTTGCGAAGCCGGTCAGAAAGGATGTTGCGCGCCACCCCAAGGCTGCGCTGAAAATCCCCGAAGCGCGTCATGCCGTCAAACGCATTACGCACAATAAGAAGCGACCAGCGATCCCCGAGCAGGTCAACGCTGCGGGCAACGGGACAATATTCCTCTTTTACCGTATTTCGGGACATCACCTGTTTTCCTCGCAAAGGCCACCCTATAACTAGTTGCATTTTAAAACTGCTTAGCCTAGCATTCAACCAGTTTCATTTTAAAACCAGGTTATCACAGGCGAGGATTTTGAATATGTCACTGACGTCAGCCCTTCCTTCAGCCGACATGCCGCGCAGCATGGTCTGGCTGTTCGCCACCGCCAGCGGCCTAAGCGTGGCAAACGTCTATTACGCCCAGCCTTTGCTTGACGCGCTGGCGAACGATTTCGGCATCAGCCATGCGGCCGTGGGTGGCGTGGTGACCGCGACACAAATTGGCTGCGCGCTGGCTCTTTTGCTTGTCGTTCCTCTGGGTGACAAAGTGGATCGTCGACGACTCATGGCAGTACAGCTGATTGCTCTGGTGGTGGCGCTGGTTTCCGTCAGCATGGCACAGTCCTCTTCAGCGCTGCTTATCGGTATGCTTGCGACCGGTATGTTGGGCACGGCCATGACGCAGGGGCTGATCGCCTACGCCGCCAGCGCCGCGTCGCCCCATGAACAGGGACGCGTTGTCGGCGCGGCACAGGGCGGCGTGTTCACAGGTTTGCTGCTCGCTCGCGTCTTTGCCGGTGGCATCAGCGATATCGCGGGCTGGCACGGGGTTTATCTTTGTGCTGCCGCGTTGATGCTTATGATTGCGTTACCTCTGTGGTGGCGACTCCCCGCCCTGCCAGCCGTCACTGCCACGATGAGCTATCCGCGCCTGATTGGCTCAATGCTCACGCTGCTGCGGCAGGAAAAAGTGCTGCAGATACGCGGCGTGCTGGCGCTGCTGATGTTTGCATCGTTCAACATTTTCTGGAGCGCGCTGGTGCTGCCGCTGAGCGCACCGCCGTTTAACTTTTCGCATACAGCGATTGGCGCGTTTGGGCTGGCTGGCGCGGCGGGCGCGCTGGCGGCTGGCCGGGCAGGACGCTGGGCCGATCGGGGATATGCCCAACGCACCAGCGCGGC
>NZ_QFXN01000147.1:0-12605 GCF_003144775.1 Enterobacter sp. CGMCC 5087
AGTATCTTGCTGTTAGCCTGGTGGCCCTTGTCGCTGATGGACCGTTCACTCGGGATCTTGCTTATCGGCATCATACTGCTCGATTTGGGCGGTCAGGCGCTGCACGTCACTAATCAGAGCATGATTTTCCGCACCCGTCCCGAGGCGCACAGCCGGCTGGTCGGGCTTTACATGCTGTTTTATGCCGTCGGCAGCGGGCTCGGCGCGCTCGGCACGACGATGGCGTATGCCTGTGCCGGCTGGCCGGGCGTCTGCCTGCTTGGCGCCTCGGTCAGCCTGCTGGCGCTGGTGTTCTGGTGGCTAACCCGCGCTAGCCACCGCTGTCCGCGGGATAATCCCGATTAATCCACGCGTGGTCCTCTTCCCAGGTGAACATCCATTTGCGCACCGGACCGGCCATCACGTTGAGATAGTAGCTGTCATACCCGGCCATCGTCGCGACCGGGTGGTAGCCCTTCGGCACCATCACCACGTCACGGTTATAGACCGCCATACACTCATCCAGCGTTCTGTCGTCGGTGTAGACGCGCTGCATGCAGAACCCCTGCTCCGGGTTGAGGCGATGGTAATAGGTCTCCTCCAGGTAGGTCTCCTGAGGCGGGTTATCCGTGTCGTGCTTGTGGCTCGGGTACGAGCTGGTGCAGCCCTCGTTGGTCCAGACCTCCACCACCAGCAGGCTGTCGGCGGGCCTGTCTTCCGGCAAAATATTATGCACATAGCGCTGGTTGTGACCTTTGCCGCGCGCTTCGCCGTCGATATCCTGCGGCGCAATCAGCCGCGTCGGATACGTGCCTTTGCCCGGCGCGGCGCAGACCGCGAGCTCCAGCTTCGTCAGAGCCTTCACCTGCACCGACTCCTGAGAGGTGACGTACACCGCCCAGGGCTTGATGCGCTCGAAGGGGCTCATCCGTTCGCCGATGTCGTTAAACTGCGCGGAAGGCGTGCGGATGGAGGCGCGCCCGGCGATCAGCACCAGGCAGCGCTCTTCGCTGACGGCGGGCAGCGTCAGCGTCTGCCCCTCCTGCAGCTCATACGCCTCAAAGCCGACGTACCCCCACCCCGCGCTTTCCGGTGTAACGGAATGGGTGCGCCCCTCCGCGTTCGGCTGTTGCCAGCGTGATAACAGACGTGACATGTTCCCTCCTCAAATCAGTCCGGCGTCGTGAGCCAGGCGGCTCAGGTTGTTATACCCCAGACGGGCGTAGGTCAGCGGATGGGCAATCGCCGGATCCTGCTCGGCCTCGACCACCAGCCAGCCGTGATAATCCTGCGCCTTCAGCAGCCGCATAATCGGCGGGTAATCGACGCAGCCGTCGCCCGGCACGGTAAACACGCCGCTCAGCACCGCATCGAGGAAGCTGGTTTTGCGGTTTTTGACGTCCGCCAGCACATCGGCGCGCACGTCTTTGCAGTGAACGTGGTTGATGCGCGACGCCCAGCGCTGCGCCACCGCCAGCGGATCGGCCCCGGCAAAGGTCAGATGGCCGGTATCGAGCAGCAGTCCGACCGCCTCCCCGGTGTGGATCATCAGGTTGTCCACGTCCTCGGCGGACTCAATCACCGTGCCCATATGGTGATGGTAGGCAATCTGCACGCCCTGCTGCTGCGTATAGCGGGCAAATTCGGTGAGCTTCTCGCCGTACTCCTTCCAGCGCGCCTGCGGGAAGCGCGGGCGCAGATGCACCGGGGTCTGCTGCTCGCCGTGAATGCAGCCGCTCACTTCCGCAAACACCAGCACCTTCGCCCCCAGCTCGCGCAGCAGAGTCAGGTGGGACTGCACGGCGGCGATCTCCTCCTCCACGCTGCGCTCCAGCAGGCGGCCGGAGTACCAGCCGGAGACCAACCGCAGGTCGTGACGCTGCAGGATGGGGCCAAGCAGGCGCGCTTCGCGCGGGAATTTATTGCCCAGCTCGAAGCCGGCAAAACCGGCCTCTTTACCTTCACTCAGACAGGTCTCCAGCGAGGTTTCCGCACCGAGAGAAGGCAGATCGTCGTTCGTCCAGGTCAGCGGGTTAATGCCTAATTGCACACTCATTTTCGTCTCCATTATGCGTGTCCGCGCTCGCGCCACCAGGCGATAAGCTGCAGGTAGTTGTCCCGGATGCGCGCCACCAGCTGCGCATCGTCAATATCGTGCTTCAGCCACGCGCGGGAGGCATCGCCAAACAGCGTGCGCCCCACGGCGAAGCCTTTCACTACCGTCTGCCCCGCTGCGGCTTTGAAGTCGGCGCGCAGCTGTTCCGCCGGAGCGTCCAGGCCGAGGATCACCACCCCGCGGCAGTGCGGATCGCGGCGTTCGATAATCTCGCTCAGCGCCGTCCAGCCGTCGGCCGAGAGCGGCGGCAGCTTCCACCAGTCGGGATAAATGCCGAGGTTGTAGAAGCGGGAGATGGCGCGCAGGTAGAGCTCGTCGCTGCGCGGCATGCTGGCGGGCAGGATCACCTCCAGCAGCAGCTCGTGCCCGGACCGGCAGCAGGCGTGGTACACCTCGGCGATTTTCTGCTCCTGCTCCAGGCGCAGGCCGTGAGCGTCTTCCGGATGGAAAAAGACCAGGCACTTCACCACGTGCTCCTGCGGCCAACTGATAAGCTGGGTGCCAATGTTGCCGTGCTCCATCTCCAGCGGCCTGGAGCCCGGCAGCTCGATGGGGCGGCCAATCCACCACCCTTCTCCGGTGATAGCGTTCAGCGCGTCCTGACCAAAGGTGCCGTCGCACAGCAGGCCGGCTTTGCCCTCCAGCCCGGCGCGGCTCGCCGCCTCGCGGCTGGCCTGCAGGATCAGCTGCTTGAGCGCGGGAATGCGCTTAAGCGACGCGCCGCACTGCATCGCCATATCCTCAAGCTGGCTGCGGTGATCGAAGGCCATCACGCACAGCTCCGGCCACTCGCGGCGTCGGGTGGTCACCCGGTGGAGATGGTTAAGACGTGGGTCGAGATCCGGGCGCGGCACATCCACAGCGCGGGAAAGATAGTCATCCAGCTCGATTTTGCTCGGCATCGCCGGGGCGCAGCCGTGGCGCGAGACCACCAGCGCGCCGCAGGCGTTGGCGTAGCGGCACGCCTGCTCCCAGCTCTCGTCGTTCAGGTAGCCGCGCAGCAGGCCGGACATAAACGCGTCCCCCGCCCCGAGGACGTTCAGCACCTCCACGCGCACGCCGGTCACCGTCAGGCCGTCGTCCAGCCGGGACGGAATGGCGTCGGTATAGACCGAGCAGCCGAGCGCGCCGCGTTTGCAGACCAGCGTAGCGTCACTGACGGCGCGCACCAGCTCCAGCGCCTGGAGGGTATCCGTGCTGCCGCCCGCAATGTGAAACTCCTCTTCGGTGCCGACAATGACGTCGAAGAGGTGCAGCACCTCCTGCAGCTTGCGGGTGACCTTATCGGCGGCGATAAAGCGCGTTTCCCCGTCGCCTAAGGCGGTGAGCCCCCACAGCACCGGACGGTAGTCGATGTCCAGCACCGTGCGCACGCCGTGACGGCGAGCATAGCCCAGCGCCGTCAGCACCGCCTCGCGGGTCTGCGGATGAGAAAGGTGAGTCCCGGTGATGGCAAGACAACGTGCGGAGGCAATGTAGCTTTCATCCACATCGCTGGCGGTAATCGCCATGTCCGCGCAGTTATCGCGATAAAAAATCAGTGGAAAGGTGTCCCGGTCTTTAATGCCGAGCAGCACCAGCGCCGTGAGGCGTTGTTTATCGGTAATCAGATGGCTGGTATCGCAGCCCACCTGGTTGAGCTCTTCCCGCAGGAAGCGGCCCATATGTTCATCGCCGACGCGCGCCAGCATCGACGAACGTAAACCCTGGCGCGCGGTGCCGTACGCCACGTTACCCGACGACCCGCCGAGATATTTGGCGAAGCTCGACGCGTCCTCCAGACGGGCACCAATCTGCTGACTGTAGAGGTCTACCGCCACGCGGCCCATGCATATCACATCAAACTGCTTTTCCACGTTGATACCTCATCAGACAATGTCGTTCACGTTCAGCCAGCGGCCTTCCCGGTGCGAGAGCGCGATCGCGTCCAGCACGCGCGACACCTTCCAGCCCTCTTCGAAGTCCGGCCACATCGGCGCGTCGGCGGCAATCCCGTCCACCAGGTCGCGCACCTCCACCGTTTTTTGATCGTTAAAGCCAATCCCGTGGCCCGCGCCCATGCAGAACGCGGCGTAGTCCGGGTGCGCCGGGCCGACGAGAAGCGTGCGGAACCCCTGACGATTCACCGGATCGTCATGCAGATAGAGCTTCAGCTCCGCCATGCGCTCCTGGGTGAAGCTGATGGCGCCTTTCGTCCCGGTGATGACGTACGACAGCCCCATCTTGCGGCCGCAGGCAACGCGGGAGGTTTCAATCACGCCCTGCGCCCCGCCCGCGAAGCGCACCATCGCTTGGGCCTGATCCTCGTTTTCGACGGCAATCATCTCTGACGATCCGGCCTTCGCCGGGCGAGCCGGGACCACGATCTTCAGATCGCCGCAGACCTGCTCGATCTCCCCGACCAGATACTGGGCCATATTGACGATATGCGCCGCGAGGTCGCCAAGCGCCCCCAGCCCGGCGGTCTCTTTGAAGCAGTGCCAGTGAATGGGCGAGAGCGGGTCGGCCATATAGTCTTCGTTGTGGGTGCCGTAGAAGTGGATCACCTCGCCAATCTCGCCGCGGGCGATAATCTCCTTCGCCAGCTGCGCGGTCGGGTTCTTCATGTAGTTGAACCCCACCAACGTTTTCACCCCGGCCCGCTTCGCGGCGTCGACCATCTCGCGCGCGTCGTGGGCGTTAAGCGCCAGCGGCTTCTCCGAGTAGACGTGCTTGCCGTGGCGGATTGCCTCCAGCGCCATCTCCTTATGCAGGTGGTTGGGTGAACAAATATCCACCACGTCAATAGCCGGGTCGGCCACCAGCGCCCGCCAGTCGCCGGTGGAGCGGTTGAAGCCAAACGCCCGCGCGCGCTCTGCCGCCAGCTCCGGCGTGACTTCCGCCACCATCTCGCGCACCAGCCTGCCGCGCAGGTTGAACACCGTCGGGGCCTGGGCGTAGGCGATAGCGTGCGCCTTGCCGATATACCCGGTGCCAATTAATCCAATACGAACCTCTTTCATCGTGATCCTCACAGTGCGCCGCGACGGCTCTTGGCATAGGTATCGAATGCCACCGCCAGAACGATAATTAATCCGGTGATAATCTGCTGGTAGTAGGCCGAGACGTTCATCAGCACCAGGCCGTTAATCAGAATGCCCATGATGATGGAGCCGATAATGGTGCCGCCGATGCGCCCGTAGCCGCCCATCAGCGAGGTGCCGCCGATCACCACCGAGGCGATGACGCGCAGCTCAAAGGAGATCCCGGCCACCGCCTCGGCGCTCCCCAGACGCGCGCTCAGAATGAAGCCCGCCAGCCCCGCCAGACAGCCAATCAGCACGTAGACGCTGACCAGCACGCGCTTGACGTTCACCCCCGCCAGGCGCGCCGCCTCCGGGTTACCGCCGATGGCGTAGACGAAGCGGCCCCAGCGGGTTTTGTGCAGCGCCAGATAGCCGCCGAGGGCGACGATGGCGAAGATCCAGATCGGAATGGAGATGCCGAGCAGCTCCCCGCGCCCCCACCAGCGGTAGCCCTGATCGAAACCGGCGATCGGCGCGCCGTCGTTAATCACCAGCGTCAGGCCGCGCCAGATGGTCATCCCACCGAGGGTGACGATGAACGGAGGCAGGCGCAGACGGGTGACGCCCAGGCCGTGCAGGAAGCCGATCGCCGTGCCCATGGCCAGACAAATCCCCAGACCAATCAGCCAGCTCATGCCGCCCCAGGCGTTCGGATCGACGGTGGTGAAGTTGTCGCCCTTAATCACGTACGCCGCGGTCATGGCGCACACCGCCAGAATGGAGCCCACGGAGAGGTCAATCCCGGCAGTCAGGATGACGAAGGTCATCCCCACGGCCATGATCCCGTAGATGGAGACTTCGGTCAGGATGTTGAAAATATTGCGTTCAGAGAAAAAGTTGCTGTTCTGCGACTGGAAGAAGATCAGCAGCAGGATCATGAAAATCAGCACCCCGAAGCGCTCGAAGAAGGCGATGGGATCGATGCGTCCGGCGCGTTTGACCGGGGCCTGCGTTTTAGAAATCATCTGCGTCATGAGAAACTCCGTTATGCCGCGTTCAGGGCGTTGTGGTTGATGGCCATCATCGTCATCAGCCGTTCTTCGTTAGCGTCGTCACCGTGGATCTCGCCGGTCACCCGGCCTTCGCTGAGGGTGATGATCCGATCGGACACCGCCATCACCTCAGGCAGATCGGAGGAGATCACGATCACCGCCACGCCCTTTTTCGCCATGTCAAACAGCACCTGGTGCACTTCCGATTTGGTCCCCACGTCGATGCCGCGCGTCGGCTCATCAACGATCAGCACCCGCGGGTTGAGCGCCATGCAGCGCGCGAGGATCACCTTTTGCTGGTTGCCGCCGGAGAGCTTGCGCACCTCCTGCGCGCTGTTGACCATTTTGATCTGCAGCGCCTTGCGGTAGGACTCAATCAGATCGTCCTCCTTGCGGGTGTTTACGAACCAGCGCCACTGCAGCAGCGAGGAGAGGCAGGAGAGCGACAGGTTGTCGCGGATCGACAGCCCCAGCACCGCCCCCTCTTTTTTGCGGTCTTCCGGCACCAGCGCCACGCCCTGATCGAGAGCATACAGCGGGTCGCGCGGCTGATACGGCACGCCGTCCAGCTCAAAGCTCCCGGAGGTAAAGGTGTCTGCGCCAAACAGGCAACGCGCCACTTCGGTACGTCCCGCGCCCACCAGCCCGGCAATGCCCAGAACTTCCCCGGCGTGAACGTGGAAGCTGATGTCGTGCAGGGCGATACCGTGCGGATCCAGCGGCGGTTTTTCGCGGCTCAGCCCCTTCACCGCCAGGCGGACGGGTTTGTCCTCATGATGGGTTTCGCTGGCGGGGCGACGGTTAAAGGCCACGTCGCGACCGACCATCAGGCGGATCAGCTGTTCAACGTTGGTCTCCGCCACCGCGCCGGTGCCGGTGAAGCGGCCGTCCTGGAAAACGGTGAAGCGATCGCAGAGCTGGAAAACTTCGTGCAGGCGGTGGGTAACGTAAATAATGCTCACGCCGCGGTTTTTAAGCTCCCGCACCACGCGGTGCAGGCTTTCCACCTCGCTGTCGCTCAGCGCGGCGGAAGGTTCGTCCATAATGATTAACCGGGCGTTGAGGGTCAGCGCCCGGGCGATCTCCACCATCTGCTGCTGGGCGACGCTCAGACGGGCAACCGGTGTGGTCGGCGCAACGTTCAGCTGGAGGTAATCGAGAATGACCTGCGCCTCCTGGTTGACCGCCCTTTCGTCGACGATCAGGTTACGCCTGCGGGGCTCGCGTCCGAGAAACATGTTTTCCGCGACGGTCATGTTGGGCAGCAGGTTGAATTCCTGATAGATGGTGATAATGCCCTTGTTCTGGCGCGCCACCGGAGAGTCGTCCACCGGCAGCGTTTCGCCGTTGAACCAGATATCCCCGCGCGTTTGCGGCTGCGCGCCCGCGAGCGCCTTCAGCAGCGTGGATTTTCCCGCCCCGTTTTCACCCAGCAGGGCGTGAATTTCGCCGCTGCCGACGGTCAGCTGAGCGCTGCTCAGCGCCCAGACGCCGGAAAAGCTTTTTGCCAGGTCAGTCACTTTCAGTAAGGGTTGCGACATCAGTCTGCTCCTCCTCATGATGAGCCGCCAGAGGCGGCTCGGGACATATTAGTTACCGGCCTCACCGATACGCTCAGCCTGCTGCAGGTTCTCTTTGGTGATCAGCGTCGGCGGGTAGTCGGCCCCGGTAATGGCTTTCTTCTCGCGCACGTTGGCCACCAGCTGGCTCATCGCCGTCTGCACCGCAAAGCCCGGACGCTGATCCGCCGTTACCGCCAGCCAGCCGTCGCGCACGCGGGCCAGCGCTTCCGGCACCGCATCAAACCCGGTCACGAGGATTTCTCCCGGCTTCACGCCCTGGCTCTGCAGCGCTTCAATCGCGCCCAGCGCCATATCGTCGTTGGCGGAGAGGATCACCTGCGGACGTTTCGGCAGCGAAGGCAGAACGCTTTCAACGATGCGCATCCCTTCAGAACGCATCCAGTTGCCTGTCTGATCGGCTACGATCTTGTATTTATCCCCGCCCGCCTTCAGGCTGTCGCGGATCCCTTTGGTGCGTTCAATATTGGAAGAGGAGCCCGGCTGGCCGGTGAGGAGAATGATGTCCGCGCCGTTAGGGAATTTGGTTTTGACGAAGTCGCCAATCGCCTGGCCGCCCTTGTAGTTGTTTGCGCCGAAGTGCGGCACTTTTTTCTGGCTGTCGACGGATCGGTCAAGGGTAACCACCGGCAGCTTCGCATCCTGAATTTCATCCACCGCGCTGGAGACCGCGTTGACGTCGTTCGGGGAGACGATAAAGCCCTGCGCCCCGCGGGTGATGGCGTTTTCCAGGTCAGCTACCTGCTTCGGCGAGCTGCCCTGTCCGTCCAGCACCTGAAGCTTCACGCCCATCTCTTTTGCGGCTTTCACCGCCGTGCGCTGCATGTGAACTTCAAACGGCATGGCCAGGTTTGGCGTACTGAAAACGATTTGCTCGTTTTCGGCTAGGGCGGCCCCGGACGTCATGGCGATGAGGGCGGCTACGATCAGTTTTTTCATTATTATGTCTCTCTGTGTAGGGTTGTTGTGTTTAGAGGACGATCTCGCGCTGGCTACGCAGTGATTCCAGCGCTTTATCCGCAAGGTACAGCGCACGTTCACCATCATCGCCGCTGCAGTCAGGCACCGCTTCGCCGCGCAGAACCGCGACAAAGTGTTCCCATTCCGCGGCGTAAGCGGATTTGTAGCGCTGCAGGAAGAAATGTTCCGGCAGCGCGCTGGTGCAGCCCTGTTTGCCGTAATGCTGCACCTGGTTTTCAAGAATATTGCCCGCGCACAGCAGCCCTTCGGAGCCGTGCAGCTCCAGGCGCTGGTCGTAGCCGTAAGATGAACGGCGGCTGTTGACGATGGTCGCCATCGCGCCGGAGGCATATTTCAGAACGATAAACGCGGTGTCGATATCCCCCGCCTCGCCAATCGCCGGATCCACCAGGTTGCTGCCCTGGGCATACACCGACACCGGCTCTTCGCCCATGATGAAGCGGGCCATGTCAAAGTCGTGAATGGTCATATCGCGGAACATGCCGCCAGAGACGCGCACGTACTCCACAGGCGGCGGAGACGGATCGCGGGAGATGATGAGCAGCGATTCCGGTTTGCCGATGCGCCCGGCCTGCGCGTCGGTTTTCACGCGGCGAAACTGTGGGTCAAAGCGGCGGTTAAAGCCAATGAACAGCGGCACGTCGTACTCTTTGACCACCTTCAGGCAGTCGCGCACGCGGGCGAGGTCAAGGTGTACCGGCTTTTCGCAGAAGATGGCCTTGCCGTGGCGGGCGGCCATTTCAATCAGATCCGCGTGGGTGTCGGTGGCGGAGGCGATCAGCACGGCGTGAACGTTAGGGTCGGTCATCGCCTCGTTCAGGCTCTGCTGACGGGCCTGATACTGCGCGGCGAGACGGGTGGCAAATTCCTGATTCGGGTCAACCACGGACCAGAGCGTGGTCGCGCCGTGGCTGGCGATGTTAGCTGCATGTACCTGGCCAATTCGGCCAGCGCCCAGTAAAGCAATGTTAAACATAACGGCTCCCGGTGTTGGTGAATGCTGTGAACTAACGACTCTATAAATAAAACATTTATTTCATTTTTATAAATAGTGAAAATTATGTTTTTGAGTACGGGTTAACACTTTTGAGATGAATGAGATAAATTTTGTTATCAATCTCACAACATAGGTGAACGTGCGGCAACTCCCCTCCCCCGGCTCTCTCCCTCAGGGAGAGGGAGTAAAAAACCGCACCGACCCGTCCCCTCTCCCTATGGGAGAGGGTTAGGGTGAGGGGAAAACAAAAATGAAATGAAAATTTCGTTACGGCAGGAAAACTTAATACTGACGGGCTTTTTTCACCTGGGCCTGCGTTTGCTCGGCGGCTTCACGCACGGCAGACGACGCCGCCACCTGCGCATCACCGGTTCGCCACCAGGAGGCGTAATCGTGGGTCATGGTCTTCGGCAATACCTTGATGTCCAGCAGCGTCGGGCCCGGATGCGCCCGCGACGCCTCAAGCGCCGCCAGCAGGCTTTGCTCATCGTTCACCCGCCACGCTCGGCAGCCGTAGCTCTCCGCGTTTTGCGCAAAGTCGACCTTCACCAGCGGCCCGTCAAGCCGCCCGGTTTCCGGGTTGCGCCGGCGGTTTTCCGTGCCAAAGCTGCCCATGCCGTGCCCCATCTGCAGGTTGTTAATGCAGCCGAAGCTGGCGTTATCAAACAGCAGAACGGTGATCTTAATGCCCTCCTGAACGGCGGTTTGCAGCTCGGAGTGCAGCATCATGTAGGAGCCATCCCCCACCATGGCGTACACCGGCAGTTCGGGTCTGGCGAGCTTCGCGCCGATGGCCGCCGCAATCTCGTAGCCCATGCAGGAGTAGCCGTACTCCAGGTGATAGCTGTCCGGCGTTTTGACCTGCCAGAGGCGCTGTAAATCCCCCGGCAGCGAACCGGCCGCGCCCACCACAACGGCGCTATCTTCAATATGCTGGTTGATCAGCCCCAGCACCCGCGTCTGGGTCAGGCGGGTGTTGAGCGTCTCGCCGTATTCCGCCAGCTGCGCGTCCATGTGCCCCGCCACTTCGGGCGCGTCGTCAGGTCGCCACTGGCGATCCCACAGGCGACGGCACTCTTCGCGCCAGATGGACTTCGCCTGAGCGATCGCCTCTCCCCAGCCGCTGCGGTAATCCCCGAGCGCGTGGGTCAAGGCCTGCAGTCCGGTTTGGGCATCGGCAATCAGCGCGGTCGCGTCCAGCTTCAGGGCGTCAAACTCGGCCACGTTCAGCAGCAGAAACTCAACGTCCGGGTGGGAAAAGAGCGCCTTGGAGCCGGTGGTAAAATCGGTCAGGCGCGTGCCGACGCCAATCACTAAATCCGCCTGCGGCGCGAGCTGGTTGGCGGCCATTCCCCCCGTCACTCCTACGCCGCCCAGGTTAAGTGGGTGGTCACTTACCAGCGCCCCTTTTCCGGCCTGGGTTTCAGCAAACGGCAGCCGAAGCGTCTCGACAAATTCGCGAAACGCCTCATGCGCGCCGGAATAGCGCACGCCGCCGCCGCACACCACCAGCGGACGACGCTTGCGGGCGATCAGCGCCCGCGCCTGCGCCAGACGCTGCGGATCGGGCGGACGGCGCTCAATATGGTGCTCGCGACGCGCGAAGAAGCTCAGCGGGTAGTCCCAGGCTTCCCCCTGCACGTCCTGCGGCAGGCAAATGGTCACCGCCCCGGTATTGGCGGGGTCAGTGAGCGTTCGCATCGCGCTTAGCATGGCGCTCATCAGTTGCTCCGGCCGGTTAATGCGGTCCCAGTAGCGGGAGACCGGACGGAAGCAGTCGTTGGTGCTGATGCTGAGGTCGTGATACTGCTCGATCTGCTGCAGCACCGGGTCCGGCTGGCGGCTGGCGTAGATATCGCCCGGCAGCAGCAGCAGCGGGATGCGGTTCGCCGTGGCGGTGGCCGCCGCGGTCACCATATTGGCGGCGCCCGGCCCGACGGAGGAGGTGACGGCAAAAATACGCTGACGGCGGTGCTGTTTGGCGAATCCCGTCGCCATGTGGGCGATACCCTGCTCGTTGCACCCCTGCATAATGTGTAAATGACCGGGGTTCTGCTCCAGCGCCTGACCGATACCGAGCACGTTGCCGTGACCAAATATGGTGGCGACGCCCTCCACGAAGGGCGTTTCGTCACCGTCCACGCTGACGTACTGTTGATTAAGGAACCGGACCAGCGCCTGGGCCATGGTCATACGTTCGGTTTGCATAAAACCTCCTGTCAGCCCAGCGTTGGCATAGAGAACGCAGCGCCTGTCTCCTGCTGCATTTCCGGCCAGCGCGCGGTGATGGTTTTCATTCGGGTGTAGAAGCGCACGCCGTCGCTGCCGTGAACGTTGAGCGCGCCAAAGATGGAACGCTTCCAGCCGCCGAAGCTGTGGAATGCCATCGGCACCGGGATCGGCACGTTGACCCCCACCATGCCCGCCTGCACCTCTTCGCAGAAGCGGCGCGCGCAGCCGCCGTCGCGGGTGAAGATCGCCGAACCATTACCATATTCATGGCGGTTAATCAGATCCACCGCGCTGGCGTAATCTGCTACGCGCACCACAGAAAGCACCGGGCCAAAAATCTCTTCTTTATAGATGGTCATCTCCGGGGTGACGTTATCGAACAGCGTCGGCCCGACGAAGTAGCCCTGCTCGTGGCCCTTCACGCTGAAGCCGCGGCCGTCCACGCGCAGCGTCGCCCCCTGCGCTTCCCCGCTGTCGATGTAGCCCAGCACCTTGCTGCGGTGCGCGGAGGAGATGAGCGGCCCCATTTCGTTTTCCGGCGTCTGGTCGAGCCCCGGTCCGACGCGCAGCGCGGCAATCTGTTTTTCCAGCCGGGCGCAGAGGTCATCGGCGGTGTTATCCCCCACTGCCAGCACCACCGAGAGCGCCATGCAGCGCTCGCCC
>NZ_QFXN01000130.1:0-1097 GCF_003144775.1 Enterobacter sp. CGMCC 5087
CGCTCGCCGTTATGCCGGTAATGCCACTGCTCAATCCCCGTTAAGAAATGTGCACGCTGCTCTTCTGAGAGGAGGGTGTTTATTGAGTGCAGTACGCCGGGGTCGTAATAACGAAAGAGCGCCACCTGACCGTCATCCAGACGGATGTTAAGCAGGGAGGCCAGATGCCCGGCCATCACGCTAAAATCCGTCCGGGTCTCCAGCCACGATACGGCGGGGAACTGCTGCTCCAGCTGAATCAGCTCATCCTCCCGTTCTGGTGCCTCTGCAATATTGATAAGCCACGGCCCGGCCCAGGCAATCTGCGTATCAGGGAAGGTTTTGAACAGCGGTAAGACGGTTTCTTTGTCATAACTGAGTTCACGCCCGAAAGCGCGCTCATACTGCAGACCGCACACCAGCGCGTACAGGCGCTTTGCCGGCATATCAGCAAGTTGTTCTGTCGTGAGAGGCTGCATCAGCTCTGCCCCCTGATGACCAGCGTCTGTCCGCTGCTGGCCGCCTTCATCATGCAGCTCAGGCACAGCGGTTTCAGTTCACCGGTGACCGGCAACAGCGCTGCCGGTGTTGGCGGCGGTGGTTCAGCGGGTATGCCCGGCACATCCGGCAATTTTCCGTTCCAGTCGCCCACCTGTCCCGGCGCACCACTTCCCAGGCTAATAGTGTCACTGCTGGTGATGCCGGTGGGAGCGATGGTGATATAGTGTCCGTCAACCATAAACGTCAGCGACTCGCTGCATTCAAACACCATTTTTTTCCCGGCCATCAGGTGCATATCCTGCTGCGTCTGTGCGTAGAGGCTGTCTTTGGCCTGCAGATGAATATCCGCACCGCCATTCAGTGAGATATCCTTTTTCCCCAGCAGGCGATATTCGTTATCGACGGTGGTAAACAGGTTATTTTTGATATGTTCGGTTTTATCTTTTCCGGTGATTTCATTGATATTATTCAGAATATCAACGTTCATATCCCGCTGTCCATGCAGGTAGATTTGCTCCATCCCGGCTTTGTCTTCAAAGGAAAGTTCGTTATAGCCTTTCCCCTGAACCGTGTCTGAACGCAGCACCATGCGGGTTTTATTCACCGGCAGGGGATAG
>NZ_QFXN01000148.1:0-20395 GCF_003144775.1 Enterobacter sp. CGMCC 5087
CATGATGGCGTTGGTCGCCATCTCCATGTCGGCATCCGGCATTAAAATGCAGTGGTTTTTCGCACCGCCCAGCGCCTGGCAGCGCTTGCCGTGGGCGGACGCGGTCTGGTAAATGTATTCCGCAATCGGCGTGGAGCCGACAAAGCTCACCGCCTGCACGCGCGGGTCGGTCAGGAGCACGTCAACGGACTCTTTATCGCCCTGCACCACGTTGAAGACGCCGTCCGGCAGGCCGGCCTCTTTCAGCAGCTGCGCCAGCGCGAGCGCCAGAGAAGGGTCTTTTTCCGACGGCTTCAGCACGAAGGTGTTGCCGGTCGCCAGCGCAATCGGGAACATCCACATCGGCACCATCGCCGGGAAGTTAAACGGCGTGATCCCGGCGCAGACCCCGAGCGGCTGCATCAGCGAGTGGCTGTCGACGCCGGTCCCGACGTTCGCCGAGTGTTCGCCCTTTTGCAGATGCGGAATACCGCAGGCAAACTCCACCACTTCCAGGCCGCGGGTCAGCTCGCCCACCGCGTCGGAAAAGACCTTGCCGTGCTCTTCGCTGATGAGGCGGGCCAGGCGATCCATGTTCTCTTCCAGCAGCGCCTTGAAGCGGAACATCACGCGCGCGCGCTTAAGCGGAGCATGGCGCGCCCACGCCGGAAACGCCTGCTGCGCGGCGGCAATCGCCTGCTCCGTTTCCTGCGCCGTACTCATCACCACCTGGCGGATCTGCTCGCCGGTGGCCGGGTTGAAGATCGCCTGAACGCGCTGGCCTGAACCGGTGACACATTCGCCGTGAATAAAATTCGCTACCGTCTCCATCCTTAACCTCTCGCTGTTGATACGTGACTGTTACCTGAACACTGTGTACTGAACACTATATATGAAACAAATATTCCATTTTAAGTTGAAATAAAATAAATGATGATTATTGTGATCAAGGATGGATTTTTATGTTAACAGCCAGCACCACTGACGCTGCGTGCGCTATTAAGGGATTTCGGGCGAGGAAATGACTGAAGCTTCTGTTTCATTTTTGCTGCCAGATGGATGGCCGACATTTAAAAGACGCGGTTTTGCGTTTAGAATCATATGACTGTATTTGGGGGATAAGATGACGACAGCAACCAGCCTGAACGAACTGCAGCAGCAAATCCGCGATCGCTACGATAGCCTGAGCAAGAGGCTGCAGCAGGTCTCCCGCTACGTGCTGGATAACACCAACAGCGTGGCCTTTGATACGGTTGCCGTCATTGCCGAGCGCGCCGACGTGCCGCCCTCGACGCTGATCCGCTTTGCTAACGCCTTTGACTTCACCGGCTTCAACGAAATGAAACAGCTGTTTCGCATGAACCTGGTGGAGGAGACCGCCAGCTACAGCGACCGCGCCCGGCTGTTCCGCGAGATGGAGAGCGAGGCCGTGCCGGAAACGCCGCTCGATATTCTGCAGGAGTTCGCCCGCTCGAACGCGCAGGCGCTGCAGCAGCTGGCCGCCCGCGCCGAGCCGGAAATGCTGGAGCGCGCGGTACAGCTGCTGGCCGACGCCGACACCATCTACATCGCCGGACTACGCCGCTCCTTTAGCGTCGCGGCCTACCTCACCTACGCCCTGAGCCATCTGGAGTGCCGCCCTATCCTGCTCGACGGCATGGGCGGGATGCTGCGCGAGCAGATCAGCCGCATTAAGGCGCGCGACATTGTGGTGTCGATCAGCTTCTCGCCGTACGCGGAAGAGACGGTGATGGTCAGCGAAACCGCCGCCAGCGTCGGCGCGCGGCAGATCGTGATTACGGACAGCCAGATTAGCCCGCTGGCGACGTTCAGCGATCTCTGCTTTGTGGTGAAAGAGGCGCAGGTTGATGCGTTTCGCTCCCAGTCGGCGACGCTGTGCCTGGTGCAGTCGCTGGTGGTGGCGCTGGCGTATAGGTTGGGAGAGGGGAAGTAAGGCAATAAAAAACCCCCTGCACAGGCAGAGGGTTTGGTTGTTAATTCAGCGGGAAATCATTCCCACTCGATTATTTACGACATGGATAACAAATTGACTTTTAACAACTTTCTGACACTTTATTTCCGCCGTACCGTTTTATATACCGTCACCGGAAATCAGTACCATGAAAAATGCCATGTCACCGGGTCAACGAATCGTACTGCTTTTCACAGACTCGTCCGGCTTCGGCGGCCCGGTCAGCGTACTCTGCCAGTTGTCGGTTTCGCTCGAGAGATTTGCTGAGCACGTCGGTAAGCAAAACTCCGGTGTCTGCGGCTGACGCCCCAGCGCCGACAGTGGCGTTATACTGCCTGAGCTGCTCCCGGATGGCAACGAGCTGTTGCTGCAACCGGCCAGCGCGAGCGGCAGCATCAAGAGCATCATTGCGCGCCTGGTCAATCCTCTGCTGCGCTTCACGTTCATTGGTCGCTTTCTCCTGTTCTTTCAGCAAACGCAATTTTGCGTCGGCCTCTTTCTGATCTGCCTGAGCCTTCGCATACCCGGCGGAGTACTGGCGGTCACCGTGAGCATTCCAGGCAATCCTACAACCGATCACCAGAGCAGCAAGCATCAACACGATAAGCAACTGTTTCCAGTACGCTTTGACGAATGCCCAGATCATACCGCCAGCACCTTACTGGCAGTGATGTACCGCGCGCGCCGGTCATCGATGCCGTTCTGCCCGCCATTGATGATCTGCGTGACGCGCACCAGGTCACCGGTGTACTTCATGCAGCCTTTGGTCGCGAAGAACCATGCCGCGCTACGGGCCGCGTATTCGTCCTGCGCCAGCAGCTCAGGCTGGCTAACCAGCTCAATTTTTATCCCGTTGCCGCAGTCGCGGTAGTTGTTCAGGCCGGTGATCTGGATAAGCCCGCGCCCGCGGTAAAACCAGCCGTCGGTCGGCCCGTTATTCCCCATGCGTTTGCTGTACACCAAATTGGCGATCGCGCGCTGGCGCTCCAGCGGCAACGATGGCTCACCAGCACGGCGGCCCAGCGCATTGGCCTGGCCCTGGGTGAGTCGCCCGGCACGGACGAACCCTGCCAGCCCGGTCACGCTGTAGTTAAAGCTCTCTTGCAGCCGGGTGAAGCCGCCAGACTCATGACCCACCTGTGCGATAAACATCGCCTGGTGCAGCGGTTGCTCGATGCCAAACTCATTCATGGCTGCAGTGATATGCAGATACCAGCGCGCGGCCAGCACCTCACTGATGCCGGCAGCGCGGCGGAATTGGTTAATGTCCATGCTGGGACCTCGTTATCTTGAAAATTTGCACCACGTTCCCTTTTGTCTTGATGAGCGCAGCCAGGAACACGGCTTTGATGATGACTTCTGACCAGTCTGCGCTGACGTAATACCCGTAGAAAGTACGGATAGGTACGCTGGCAGCCACGACGATCAGCAGGTAGGCAAGCCATCCACCCCACCAGCGATGGCGTGACCCTTCACGGCGGAACAGAAGCACTCGGATTGCAATGCCGCCGCAGATAGCGGCGTTCAGGATGAGAAGCAGCTCAGGACTGGTCATCGTCTTTTCTCCCCGGGATCAGGTCGCGCGGATTTTCAGAACGGTGATACAGCCAGATTCCGATTCTTACAGCGACGATAGCCGAAACGAATGCCCCGGCCGAAAACACAATACCCTTTTCAAAAGAGTCCTGCGTTATCGTTGGGATAAGGCTGGCAACGCCGATAAGAATGGATGCTGTCGCTTTGTAGAAGAGAACGCCGCAGAGGAAGCTTAGAAGCGCCAGGAGCAACCGGCGCTTTATCGGGTACTCTACCGCTGAGGTAACGAAAATTACCGCACCAGCCAGAGCACCTAACGCAACCTCAGGCGGTATACCAACGAACACGGACGCCAGTGCCGTCAGGCTTAACCCCTGATTTACCGACTCCGTTGTCAGCACATGCGCCATAGTGACCACCGTTTAATGTGCATAAAGAACCCCCTTAGTTGGTGAGTTCATCATACACAATAAACCATATCTGGTTTAAAAAACCTAAGAATGCTCCTATCAAAATTACCTTTTGGGTGATATGATGAGTTCATGTGTGTCTATATGAAATGTAATTATTATGAAGATAAGTAAATTTTTAAAAGATGCAGCAATTCTTTGTATTGCCATAGTTCTGATACTTTCAGTTTTTTCGTTCGCTTTGCTTTACCAAATCGGCGCTCTTCCTCATTATATGTGGTGATAAGATGTTCAGAATTCTTTCATACCCTGCAAACATTGGTGCAGCGCTTTTATTGGGTATAGTATTTTCATTGATGGACCTTTCTTATTTCTATAAATCACCTGATATCTTCTACATAATATTGCTATCTACAATTTGCCTTGTTTATATATTTATTTCTTTTTTCTTTAAGCGCGATGTGTATGTAGATAATGGAAATGACGGTTCATCATGGAAGATGTTCGTGCTTATTTCAGTGGCAGGGTTTGCAATAGAGTTTTCCATTGGTGGCATGCCAATACTTGTGGGCCGAGAGAACGCAGTAACACTACCTGTCTTCCACGTAATATTCTATTCATTCATAATTATGGCTGTTCTGTTGGCATCTGTATATGGAAGAAAGAGAGATGTAGCACTATCTCTTACATACGCAATAATCATGTCTGCTTTAATGCTGTCGCGACAAATGATGATAGTTTCTTTCATTATTGTGGTCATTGCCATAGCATCCAAAACAAGGTTTAACAAAAAGAATAAGCTATATCTTATTGTTTCATTTGTGGCAGTGGTGGTTATTTTTGGGATTCTGGGCAATCTAAGACAGCAGCTATCAGGTGATTATGTTAACGATTATATTTATAGAGTAGGCGGTGCTAATGCTGATGGCATGCGCATTGGAGATACCATGTACTGGCTATGGCTGTACATCGCAAGCCCTGTATACAATCTAATTCAGAATCTTGATTCATACTACCAGTATGGTGATAGTTGTAATATGTCTATAGCTTACGGATCATGCGAAGGCAGTTACATAATGTCTGTAATAGTTCCTGATACTGTATCAAAGTATTTTTCAGAACCATTTGAGATAGACATGGTGATGAAGCATCTGAATGCTGGAACTGCTTTTTCAGCAAGCGCTAGAATACTCGGATTCGCTGGGATTTTGATTCAGATAGTATTTCAGTTGATGCTATATATAGTCGGAATACTTCTTACAACCAAAAGGAACAGAAGAGCCTTCGTTGTTTATTTCTCTGTGTTATCATTCTTTATGATATTCGATAACTTGTTTGTAAAGGGTGAGTTTTTCTTCGTTCTGTTGATGATAATAGCATCAGGAAAAGAATTCTCATTAGGTAGAAAGATTATCGCAGCTAAATAGTTATATATCAGGAGGGCTTTCGCCCTCCTTGTTTCACCAATCTGACGTTACAATCAACCCTCTGATAAATTTCCTGTACAGTGTTGTCACATCACCACTGACTGTGACTCTAAGAATCAATGTAGAGTCCGGGCTTACACCGATATCACCTGGTGTAATGTCAGCATTTATAACCGTGCTGCTGCCTACGCCGGAAGAGTACAGTGCGCTTGAAATAGTATACCCATTATCATCTGTGCTTATTACTGAGAACGTACCAGCAGCAGATGACAATATGTTAAAATACTCTAATGATAATCTGATATGCTTCCCTGTTCTTATTCCTGAATTCCATGATGCGAAAGCACCCTTAAACCCAATTCCGCTATAATCAGAGCTGGCAGTTGTTGTTGTCCTGTCTGTTTCTGACGCACCAGTCCTTAGCCTGATGGGGTATGAGTTTCCCTGCACATTAGGATCAGATGTTGATGAATCAGTTATCTTTCTCGTATCAATTACTTGTTGGATACCCCATTTTGTTTGTGATGGAGAACCACCAAATATGATTGCTGAAAATTTAATAGGATTGCGCTTTCTCTGGCTTGTAAGGTCTTTTACAAGACTTTTTAATTTAGCAGTATTGCGCACAACTCCGGAAAAACTTCCAGATACACCATCCCAAACAAACGCCCCAAAATTGCCCTCTGCAACTTTACCGAAAATTGTGCTGGCAGATACGATCTGATCAACATCACGACTATAATAAACATCTGATGAATTAGCCACGAAAGCAGAAACAACAGGAATTACCTTCAGGCCAGTCATTTGGGATACACCACCGAAATCATAGCGAAACTTATTCAGGTCGTCCTTTAACCATTGGGCGTATGTTCCGCTTGAGTAGTAACGGCTGTATGAGTCAACGAAAGCAATATCATAGTTTGTACTGAATACCTGGTTAAATATACCAGTACTAACTGAGATAAGATCTACAAAGCTTAACGGCTTTGTCGTTAATGCTCTCATCGAGGATATTTTTGCGTCCTGCTGTGCAACAGTAAATCCGCGCGTTGCAGGTTCATCATAAACACTGTACCCCCATGTCGCCGGGTGATCCTTTGTAGCATTTACAAACTCACTGAGGCTTGTAGTGGCGCGCTGGCTTTCAGTTCCAAGATTAACTCGTAGCCCGGCTGTACGAGCATTATCAAGCAACTGTTCTGCCGTGCCAGAAGCGTCTATCGTTCCGTTATTAGCAAAATAACAGTAGTGGTTGATTGTGTTAAAACCTAAAGCCTTGATGTGTAGAAGCTCAGCAAGATCATACGCACTTTCAAGATATAGCATGCGTATGCTTTCTGAGTCTGGATCTATTGTCTGTGCTGTAACCGCTCCAAGCGAATATCTTGTTGTGTTTATAACGAAAGGACTAACTATGCGCTGACCTTTTGTGTTGATTATTCCTGATACATTATAGGGCCCCTTACCAGCTACCGGCTTACCAGTCGCAAATGCCGCGTTAATGGCCGCCGTCCAGTCACCAGACACTACTAACGATGCGTAATCCTCAACGTAAGCAAAGGCATCGTTTTGTTTATTTAGCTTGTTGAGATCAGACTGAACAGTCCCGCCTGATGTCGTTCCAATTAGACCGGCACCGGTTGGTTTTGCAAGCTCAATCAGAACGTCTGATGCAGAACCTGATGGAGGAATGACAACGATCGGGTTCCCAAGGTTGTCAAATGCGGGAATTTTATTTGCCCTTGCAGCGGCGTTAGGGAGTTGAGGTATCTGCTCAGGAACGCGGAGAGTGCGACCAATGCTGCTACTTGAAAGTGTGTCAACATAGTTCTTCGTTGCCGCGTCCTGAGGGTCGCGTGGGTCTTTCAGGTTGCGAATATAATTATTCAGCGCATCATACCAGTTAGCAATACTGTTAGGCTTGCGTAGCGCCAGGCTGAACATAGTTCCGACCTGCTGGATAAGCATCGTCAACTTATCGAATGCATCCTCATGCACCTCTGCAAAAAACTTACCCTGATTCCTCAGGTCAGTTTCCTGCGTGGCCTCCAGCTCTCGAGCTACAGTGATTTTCCAACCATCCGCCAGTGGAGAAGTGAGTACCACACTGCCGCCGTTATAGCCACCTGCGTTTGTCACGGTGTAATCGGTGTCCAGCACCAGCACCGTGATGTTTTCGCTCAGGTCAATGACTGAGACTGTCAGATCTGTTTTCTTGAAAATTCGGAAGGTGTACGGGAATGATGTCGTAACGCCGTTCCCGGTGTAATCGTTATGGTCAACTACGGTTGATACCGTCATGGCCTGTCTCCAGTAAAGCAGCGCCCGGCGCGCATGCATCATCTGGACAGTTTATTACCCATCAAACCTTATATGAATTGTTTGAATAAGAAACACGCAACATATTACCCATTAGGTAATTCAAATTTATCTACTGGATAGTGTTTCAAAGTTTTGCTACTGTACATTCATACAGTAATTGCATGGAGAATATGAGATGCAACGTCAGTATCATCACCCGCTGGAAAAAGGATTTGCCGAACGCATACACACGCCGGGAGGCGTCCGCTCCCTTGTTGAAGAATCACACCTGATGACGTTGCTGCGACAACTGAATGAGGACGGGTTTAATGTTGATGGCCCGATGGCAGAGCTGACTGCCCTGGTGAACTACGTCACCAGCTCGCAGATGTCCATGAAGGATCTGCAGATGCATCTCGATTACTGTGTGGAAAAACTGAAGCAGGAAACGACATAAAAGGCCGCATAGCGGCCTTGTGACATGTCACAGCAACGGCAGATTAAACACTACCGCCGCGAGGATAACGAAGGTCGAAAAATAAACGACCTTCGCTGATCTCTCACCAAGCCATCCTTTCCTGATCGCGAATATTACCGCCCATAGATACCCCGTACCGCAGACAACTACTGCAGCAAACCAGAACAGAATCATTCCTATCTTTATCAATATATCCATCATTGCCCCACTGCCTTTCCGAGGTCTGGTGCGCGGCGTGGCGTTGTCTCGCCAGGTTCCCACCAGCTCGTCGTGTTGAATTCACGTTGTGCACGGTCCCTTACCCTGTCGTTGTACCCTGGGTTTGCCATCTCCTGAAGTTGCTGCAGTATCAGGTGGTTGGTAATGGCTTTCGCGTACCACAGGTTGGCAAATGGGGTTATCATGCGGGCGGTTTTCAGCGCGTCGGCACCGAACGATGTTTCTTCCCCCTGTAATGCCTTCTGCGGGTTCGTGATCAGCAACTTGGTCAACTGTTCAGCAAAGCTCAGCACAGGGCCGCCAATGGTGGCCGCTATACTTGAGCCATATTGCGTATGGTCCTGGAAGAGGAAATCGCCGTAGATACCGAATGAGCCGCCCTTCAACAGCGCCTGCACCCATGTCGTTGGCTTTGTCATATCAAGCGGGTCATTACCTGTCAGCAGGCTGTTCATCTGGTTAGCGAACATGCCAGCCAGTGTCGTTCCTGCAATATACGAAGCCAGGAATTTGAGAGCTGGGACAGTATCAAGATCATTCGCCCGGTTAACCAGTTGCCGGAAACCGGCGAACGGCGTTGTTTTGAAGAGCATGAAGCTCTTTATCAGCTGCCCGGCATCGTCGCGGGCGTATGTATCCAGCCCGGTGGCTGTCGTTACAGCGCTGGTCATTTCACCATGCGTAATCCCGAGCAATTTCTGCGCTGCTTCAGCGCGGGCGTTTCTGACTATCCTTGAGATAGTCTGTTCGGCCTCTGCGTCGAATGCTTCCTTCATTCTCTTCAGGCGTTCAGGAGGGAGATCTCCAAGCGCGGCCAGTGCTGTGTCACTACCTGCGCGAACCTGCGCAATGCGGTCTGACATGATTTCGGCGATCACATCATCCGGCACGGCGTAAATGGCATCAGGCGTCATGCCCATATGTCCTGCGGTGGTCATAGGCTGGAGGTCTGCCGCTGCCATGATGGCCCAGTCCTCATTACTCCAGCCTTTGTTAGCCAGGATGGTCTTATCCGATCCCTTAACATCATCCAGCGTCTTAAATTTGCGGGTCAGTTCGCCAATGTTTTTGTACATCAGCAGGCCAAACGATGCTTTGTTGGCGCGGTCCATGGCTATCAGCCCGGACCACTTCAGGGTATTTTCTGCAAACCAGCCTGTTATGCCGCGAGAAAGGTCAAAGCCTCCCATCTTCGAGACGACAGCAGCATGCGAATCCACCAGCAGGCCGAGTTCTGCGTTGGCCTTTTTGGCGTCACCGCTGAACAGGTTGCGAATGGTGTTTGCAGACAGTCGCATACCGTCACGGGTAAAGCCAAGAGCCTGGGCATTGGCTCGCATGATCGCCTGGTCACTGGTTGCCGTCAGTACGCTGGTGCCGAGCATGGCGCTGGTCATCAGGTTGCGCAGGCCGCCAACCGCCGACGTGAACACGCTCGACGTGGCCGCACCGTTAAGACCGGCCATTGAGTTAAACATGCGCTCAACCATCTTGCGCTCGTCGTTCATCTTGCCTACCTCCTTCCCACCGGTGACAGCGCGCTGGTATACGCGGTCCAGCACCAGGGAAAAGTTGCGGGCGGCGTCCGGGCCGAACGCTTTAACGACACCAAGATCACGGGATGATGACTGCAGGTGCGACATCATTACGCCCGCCACCGGCTGCTGGGTGTAGCGTTCCATGTATGCGAAGTGCGACTGAGCATCCTTGAACGCCATAACCCTGCTCTGCGAACCACGGTTTTTTATCCCACCGGTGCCCATGAATGCGCCCGGGTCGATTTTGTTCGCGCCGTCGGTAGCCTTTGTTTCAAAGATCGCCTCCAGCGCCTGTCGATACTCGATGTCATTCATCGGGCTGCCGTCTGGATTCACGTAGTTGCTGCGATCCTGCGTATTGTAAACGTCGTCCACCCATGCCTGGCGGGCGAATTCAATCGGCGGCTGGCGGCCGGAAAGGCGCGCTTTAGCCTGCTCTGCCACCGGCAACGATGCCAGCCACTCATCGCGCCCGGCATTGCGGATAAAATCAGCGTCGTCGACATACGGCAGGTGCCAGTCGTCGCGCAGTCCGATATCAAACCCGTTGTCGTTCATCTCCTGGCGGGCCCGGCTGGTGACGTCATTCCAGACCTGTGCGATTTTCTTCGCCTGTGGGTTCCCGGTATCCTCGCCGTAAAGCTCTTTCAGGATCTGGAACTGTGCGGACTTCGCAGCCTGCTGGTCGAACAGACTGCGGAAGCGCTGCTCGCCAAGCGCTTTGCTCTGCTCGAAGAATTTTCGTACATCATCACCGGCCTTGAGCAATTCAGCGCTGAGCTGGCGTGACCAGTCCTGATATGCACCGGTGGCAAGTTCCTCAGCCGAGGTAACGGCAATATCTTTTCCGTCAGTTGTCCGCCGACCGGAGAAGATAAACTGCTGAAGATTAGCGGGTGTTTGCTGCTCTGGCGGGATATTGGCGTCAAGGGTATCTGTCACCCTGCTGATGGCTATCGCGTTCTGAGCGACGCGCTGGCGCTTCTTATATACGTCATGCACAACGCGCTGACGAACCAGATCAGCGGCCTCCATGTACGTCTGTGCATCAGGGATGCCAGTCTTGCCTTCCCTGGCATTCTTTTTATGCACCTGTCGCACGGCTTCTTTGATACGGTCCTCAATACCTTTCAGCTCGTCAGCCTTTGGCTGGCGGCCAAGTGTCTGCGCAATGGCTTCAACACATGCCTGTTTCATTATGGGTTCCTCAGGAAGCACGCGGCGGCGACGGAATACACTTTCGATTCGTTCTGCACGGTCTGGATTTGCTCATCAAATTCAGCCAGCACATCGGAGAGTTTCGCCGGCTGACCGGTGTCTGGGTGCGTAATTGTCAGATCCGGATTGGTGGTCGCCATATCTCGCGCCGCCATCAGGTCGTAACTGTTTGATGAAATCGCCTGGCCGGTGTCGGGGTCGACACTTACCTGCCCGCCAGTTTCGTCTGCCGCCGTGAATGCACTTTCGGTGCGCGGAGCCGGAGGTTCACCGGCTAATTCTGACGGCGTTTCATACCTGACACCATTCTCTTCGAAAACCTGCTGCATTGCATGGTACTGCTCGTTTGCTGATTCCAGCATGCCAGGCCGGGCCGGACCATCCAGTCCGCGCGCCATCATTCCAACGTTAACTGGCTGGCCGTCATTCAATTGCCGGTACGCTTCATCCATGGCCGCCACATGGCTGTTAATGCTCTCATTGCTGGCGTGCAGCACCGGCGAGGATTCCAGATCGTAATACAGCCCTTCATTCAGCGTGTGGGCAGCATCAATGTCGCTCGGCTTAATGGCGGGAATATCTGGCGCTGCGGCTGCCTCTGTTACTGTTGCCTGAGAATCAGATCGCACCGGCGCACCAGGTGCATCAGTTACTGGAGCAGCTTCTGCCCCTGGTGACGGTTCTGCGGTTGCGTCAGGAACGCTCTGCACCTCTGACGCCGGAACCGGTGCTTCAGCATCTGACGGTGGCGGAACGTCAGCATTTCGCGCAGCCAGATGATGAGCGCCACCAAAGGCACCGCCCAGCACCGCATCCACCAGCATGGCCTGACCGTCGAATACCCGGTACTGCTTCGCCATTTCGGTGTAACCTTTTTCCTCCAGCGTTTCGCCGACGGAGTAACGGTTAAGGCCGCCGAATCCGGTGTTGATTGCCACACCTGAGGCAATGCGAGTTGCCAGGGTGGTGCCGACGGCTGCAGGTAAGGCCATGCCAGCGGCGTTGAAAAGGCTCTGCTGCGTTGCCAGGTTACGAGCAGTCGACTCGTCTACACCCTTCCCTTTGAAATCCTGATAGGACTGCTCATACGTCGAGCTGAATGCAGTAGCGGCACCGACGGCCGGGCCGCCAACAATGGTAGCGCCAATGGCGGGCACGAACTGGCCAAGCCCGTACAGCACTTCTGCGGCAGTACCCTGGCTACCTGCGTCAGGTTTAACGTATCCGCGAGCATCCTGCAGCTGCTTGCCGATAGTGTCGTAGGTGTCGTTGAGCGCTTTGTCGGCATCGGGGAACATCACGCGGAAGATATTGACTGTCGGCGCAACGTCAGCGGTGAATGCCGGATCGCTTATCAGGCGCTTACTGAATCCGACGGCAGACTGCGCCAGGCCGAGCGTGCCTTCCGCGACACCGCGCACCGGCGCAGCGATCGAGCCCTGGAAGAATGTCGGCTCATAGTCTTCAGGCCGTGCAGGGTTGGCCGCCGTTTTGTCGTCGGTCCATGCCTGGCCTTCCGGCGCCAGAGAAAATACATCAGACATTATTCAACCCTCACGACGATAGCTTCGTTGGTTTTCGGATCCGTCGCCCAGCGCCCGCTGCCGCTAACCAGCCGATACTGGTTATTGCCGATATTGACTGGGGTGAAGTTTGACGCGGCATTGACGTTTAGCCCGGCGTCTTTCAGCGCCTGCTGAGCTGATGCGGTATAGCGGTCCTTGAAAGTGGATTTGTCCATGCCGAACGGCATTACCACGTCTCCACCATTAAAGCCCTTATATACGCCGCCGGTGGCGTACTGCGCGGCCTTCTCCACTACGTCGGAGTTGGCGACATCAGTTTTAGTCATAGAGGCATCGCCTGACTGATAAGCGATACCGGCGTAAGCGGCTTTGAAAAGGTTGTAGCTGAGCTGGCGCGCCTGCGGGTTGTTGGCGAATGAGTTACCTACCTGATCGTCAAATGCGCGCTTCATCTTATCTTCGCTAGGCAACTGGACGGGCGTAATGCCAGCGTCTTTCATCGCCTTGGTCGGGTTCAATAACTGGTCACCGGCCAGGATCACCTTCGATACGTCGTACTTGTTCATGGTCGGCTTGTAGCCGATGAACTGACTGTAGGCGATAGACGGCTTGGTGTTGTCGTACTGATTATCCGGCGTGCCAAGCAGCAGCGCAGAATAGGCCGTTGCTGCGTTGTTCGGCGCGATAGCTGAAGCCACCTGGCGCATCGCCGGTGCAGATAGCGTTTCACCCATGCTCTGCAACAGGCTGATGGTCTGGTTTACGTCTTTGGTGCCGCGCACCTGCTCGGAAAGAGCAGCGGCCTCTTCACTGGAAAGGATCGGCGCATTGATTCCCAGCGCGCGCAGGCTTTCCTGAGATGAGAACCGGTTGGCAACCTCTGCCGTGATGTCGTTCGGATTATTACTGGACAGCGGCTTGTACGCTCCGATCTCAACCGCAGCATTAAACGGGTTGTTCTGGCGCTGGCTGATCACTTTCGTGGCCGCCGCCGACACCCGATCGAACAATTCAGCGCGAGAGGCGTAACCTTCTCCTGTTTCTCCAGTGCCTGGGCGAAGCTGGTCAACGTATGCCGTAATGCTGCTGGTTGGCATATTGCGGAATGAGCCAATGTACTGCCCGGCGATCTGCGTGTTTTTGAACTCCGTGTACCTCAGATTACCTTCGCGCACGCCGTATGCTGCCATAAAGTCATTCTGTGTTGGTGCATCAGGGAAATCCACGCCTCGCATGTAGGCCGCTGTTGCGTCGCGGACCTGGCTGTCAATGCTGGTGCGATACTCCGCCTGCTGCTGCTTGCGGATTTGATCGGCCTGACGAAGGAAGGTTGCCTGCGCCTCCGGAGATGCCGCATCGAATGCCGCGTTGCCTGTGTAGCGTTTGGTGCTGGTCGGCAACTGAGAGAGACCGATTGCCGCGCTTACGCCAGTAGAAAGTTGCTGGTCAGTATACGGCTGGCTGCCGTTCTCGTGATGGATGATAGCGGCGCACAGCGCCTTGAGCGTGTCAGGGTTTGACGCATCAAGTTGCTGATCTGCCGTAACTCCGAGCTGAGCACAGACGGCCTTGATGTATGCGTCTGTATTGTTATTGTCAGACGGAGGCGCCCATCTGTTAATGATATCGCTGACGGTATCAATGCCCTGGCGCTGGTACGACAGCAAGTTGCGGCCCAGCGCGCGTATGCCGTGCTCTGGAGTCTCGAATTTGGCAAATCGGCCGTCGTCACCGGTCTGGCCAATCCACGGATTGGTTTTGCTGTACTCGAGGTTACCTGGATTGTTGTTGCGAATGCCGCGGGCACCATCACCGCTACCACCTTCAGATACCGCACGGCGCGAGCCTGTTGCCGTGTCACTCAGTTCGCCATTACTGTGAATGAAGTCGATAGCATTATTGGCTGACCACTGAGATAGCGAAGCATCGGCAACCTTCTCCTTGAACTCAATCTTTTTCGCCTGAATCTGCTCGGAGCTCCAGCCATGCGCAGCGCCGTAATCGTCTATTTGCTGGAATGTCTGCTGGTTGTACAGCACATAGTTAGCATTATCGCCGTATGCGGCTGCAGCCAGTTTCCCGTTGTTCGCCAGCGTCGCCTGGAACTGCCCTTCCTCATAGGCATTAAGCTGGGTGATCTCATGGCGCCCAGCCTGCGATGTAAACTGAACGCGCTGCTGCTGCGCCTGCTGCATGAAACCAGCACGAGCTGATTCTGGCAGCGTCATCGCAATCTGCTCAATCTTCGAGTCGAATTGCTGTGTGTACTCCTGCCCCTTACCAAGTGCATTTTTACCCTGCATGTTGAGCAGGCCGGTCTCCGGGTTCGTCAGCAGATCGCTTGAAATCTGGCTGAGTTGCAGGGATGCATCCTGCGCCTGGGCGACATCCGCACGCTGTTTTGCCTGGGCGAATGCGCCTGCGTATTGCTCTGCGGCCTGACCAAGAACATCAACAGTTTGTGGCGTATCGAATGCCTGAAGGCCGGGCGACTGAAAACCCCGACTCTCTACCTGGCGACCATTTACAGTAGGTACTGTTGGCATGATGTCTCCTTATCGACCTGTTCTGGTTCCGACTGCCGCACTGATTGGCGCAGCATTCTGACTGAAAGGAGACCAGGTGCCACCACCCATCTGATAGGCGCCATAAGCCTTGAGAGGAGTTGTGAGCAGCGTCTGGGTTAGTGCCGCGCTGTTCGCGCTGCGCGTTGCATTAGCCTGAGACTGGAAATTACTGCTCTGCACCTGATAGCCATATGCTTCACGCTGGGCGTTATTGACCGTTGTCAGCGCATCGAGAGCACCAAACTGTGCCGTATCACCGAAGATATCCAGTGCGTTACCTGTGGAGAGTTCGGCACCTGTTGCCCCCATCATTGCTGCCTGGGTTCCGGAAGCCTGACGGTTGCGGCGTCGAATCTCATCAGCCTGAGCATTACCACGGTTGATGGAGTCCTGCGCCTGAGCTTCTGCAATATCTGCGTTCTTCTCAGCCACTGCTGACGTATATTTTGCCTGCTGGTTCTGGCTATATGCGCTGGCGGCAGCTGAGGCTACCGTTACAGCAACCAGTGCGATCGCTGGGCTACACATTATTTTTCTCCATGTGGAAACGGTGGAACGGGAGATGCTGGATGCCATACGGCTTAGGCTCTTCAATAGTGAAACCAAGCCAGTGCAGCCATACGCGCGCGACTCGGTTGCGGGCATCAACATAATTTTCAAGATACGGGTAAACGGTCAGCATTGCATTGACCACTTTCCCGCACCGGCGCAGGAAAGTGCGCTGGTATTTCTCCAGCGCATCAGTGCCTACCAGCCAGGGAATGCCGCTGCCGCCGATCATGGATGCAGGGGCCACACCGAAGATGGTTACCACCTCCCCGTTGACCAGCCCGGCACAGCAGAATGTTGACGTGCGTAGTCCTGTTTCCAGAACGCGGCGCGGGCTCCAGCCGTTTGTCGCCAGAAATTCGTCGACGTCTGCCTGGCGGATATGCGGCAACATGGCTTCGATATGTTCTGCGGTGGCTGGAACGATCTGTGCATTAAGCATCAGAAGCCCCCTACGGTAAGGCGTGGTATTACAGCCAGAACGGAAAGTGGCAGCGGGTCGAGCTGACGCACTTTAACGCGGCCATTTTTATCCCAGTTGCTGTCAAGCTTCACTTCCACTTTACCGGTGGCGTCATCAACCGGGTCATCGTAAAACTCGAACTCACGCTGCGGATATTCGTACCATTCGCCGCCAGGCGTCGTTGCCCATATGCCGCGGCTGGCGTTGACGACCATCGTTACTGTCGGGATGACCTGCTTTTTATCCAGCAGCGTTTCCTGCCCGTTGATGTTGATGTCCAGCGTTTCGAATTCCGCTGTGATCGGTAGACCGATATGCACCACGGCGCCGGGAGATTCCAGAGTGACAGCGCCACCAGTTACAGTTTTCTGTGGTTCTACGCTGGCATCGGAGAGGATGTTGACTGTCTGACCTTCGAGGTGTGAAAGACCGCTGAAGGTCTGACGTGCCATCTGCCAGTTTGTCGTGGCCGCGCTGCGCAGAACAGTAGGAACGTTACGGTTAAAGCGTACAACCACCGCCGTGCTGCTGGTTACCGAAACAATATCGCCGCGTAACTCTTTCGCCACCACCGCGCCAGTGCCAGGATCCGTTTCGGAGTACGGGAACTGGATCTGCGCGCCAACGTCAGTGCTTACGAAATATGTCCCACCGCTAATCGTCACCGGGTAGTCGGCCTGATAACTCCAGTCTCCAGTGCCGCCGCTGATGGTCATTGTGCGTGTTGAGGTATTGCGTCCGTCATAACTCAGGCCACAATCGACAAAGAACGCATCTTCATCGCTTGTAAACAGGCGGCTTGACAGGCGCTCAATGTAACGTTTCGTCTGCCCGTTAATGGTACGGTTCACCACGAAGTAAACAGCGTCCTCGCTGCCTTCGCTGATAGAGCAGGTGCTTTCATACTTTCCGGCGCTGGACTGCGGAGCCCAGGCGAACACCTGCTGATCTCGCAAATAGGTCAGCACCAGCAGTTTTCCGTCGTCACGAACGCAAAACGCGCTGCTGTACGGCACAATGCAGAATGACCAGTCGACAATGCTGCGCTTCTGAAACAGGTGGTTTGCCAGTATGGTAAGGTCAGTTCCCTGGTACCCGTCGACGTCGAAGGAGTAGGCCAGATCACGGACCACGCTACCCTTCTCCTGGATGAACAGTGCGATGTTTGCCACTGCGATCGGAGGAACGTTGCTGGAACCGTTGTTTCCCTGTGAACTGAACGAGAATGCCGACGGCGTGAGCACCTTATTCTGGTCTCCGGATATCGTATATTCACCGCCGGATGTCAGCGCGACCAGGCTACCGACGTCGATAAGATGGCGGATCTCATTCACCTGCCGCCCGGCGTAGGTGTAGATGATGCGATCGTCATCCTGAATAGGGTTGTTCTTGCCGAAGTCTTTATAGTCACCCGTCCGGCTCGCCCAGATGGTTTGCGGGTACGCGGTAGATGCGGCGAAGTAAAGGCGCTGCTGGTAATATACTACCGTGCTTGGGTAGCCGTTGACGCTATTCCATGCGTAGCGCGCCCACTTATAGCTTCCATTCGCCGATCCAACGACCTGAGACGGGATATAGCTGATCACCGTAGCCGTGGCGGTTGTCCCTGACGCTGCAGTAATGCGCACAATGCCAAAGCCGCTGTGCAGGTACTCCCACTGAATACCGGTATCAGTTGATCCTGTTCCTCCCCAGCCATCCCATGACATACCTTCAGTATGCGATGGGCGAAGAGTACCTGTCTTCCCGGCTGTATTGGCCCGGTAGTAGTTGCTGTCAGCGCGGCGAACATCGTTGATGGCGGTGGTCTTACTGGTCTCCCAGACAGGAACAGAATCAACAGCTGGCTGCTCAAGGTAAAAAAGTTTTCCGACCTGCTCAGCACCAAAGATGGATGAGCTGGCTGTCAGCGTAATTGTGCCGGTGCTGGCGCTGGCGTAAACCTTCACTGACTCGTCAACGTTGATATCTTCGAACGGTCCGTTTTTGGTGGTGACATCGACGATCTGCCAGTTGTCGTGAGCATAGCGGCGCAGCTCTTTCGGCGGGTATGCCGGGTGAACCAGCGTAAGCACGTCGGCGCTCTGCGTGAATTTGATGCGGAACAGGTCAGCTTCAGTATATGGCATCGCCAGTTCGTAAATCACATTGCTGCTGTTGAGCACATACGCGCCGTCTTTGATAACGCGCATATAGCCATCGCCGAACTCCAGCGCATAGGTCTGAACTGTCGAAAACTGGAACGGAATAAGGCGACATTTTTTGTTTGAATATTTTGCTTCGCCTACGAAGCGCGTTCCCGGGCGATTCTCCACACCGCCATACTGACGGACGATAAAGTTATCGCACTTGCGCAGCGCCACCTGATACTTCGACATATCAATGCGCCCGTACAGCGACGGGCCAATCTCACCGCCGGCAAAGCTCGGCTGTATCCAGCTGATAGCCATTATGACAACCTCGCTTCAGTGAATGGGTCTACTGGCGGCTGCGGCTCCTGAGATTCGTTCTGGCTATGCGAGCCAGCACTCAGGATTACTCTTTGGTACATGTTCAGCGCGTTGTTACCGAGATCTGCGCTGCCTGTCAGCGGCATATTGATGGCTGCCGCCAGTCGCCAGGAAAGCGCCTCCATGAAAATAGGATCGAACATATTCACGTCGGTGACGCGCGCGATGTACTTCATCCATGCCTGCGGCTGGTCTGTGTAGATCAACTTTCCGGTAAGGTCCTCGTTTGCACCAACCTCATACTGAACTCGCTGTTCAGCTGTTGGATTGCGTATACCTTGAGGCATGATTGCACTGATACGCACACAGTCTGTTGGATACTGGTAGGCGTATTGCCAGTCCGGTGGCGGATTGTTGGTGTCGGCCAGCGCCAGACGCTTGGTGGCGAAGTTCCAGTCGAAGTCGGCCAGCGCAGCATCGCGGCACGCATCGAAATGCAGGGAGCACTGCCCGGCTTCTTTGCTGGCCTCAGTCAGGCTATTAATGCTGCGGCTGTTGCCGATATTGCTCAGCGCGCGGTTACAGATTTCGATAACGGAGGCCATTAATCATCCTCCCCACCGTAGAGAGTTTGTGCAGCAGTTTTGGGTGGCTCGCTGGAATCAGGCGCCATAGCCATATCGGTGATCTGGAGCTCCGCCCGTCGGCACACCCCATCTTCGTCCTGGCGCTCAGAGGTTGATTTAACGAGTGCTTTAGCGGTGATCATCACCATGCCACCAACCGGTGGAGTGGCAATACCGAGTCTGTTCAGCGTGTCATTGTCCAGGCTAATGCACAGGCCCCAGGGATAATCATCACGAGTCTGGGTTTTACCATCCTCATCCTGATAGGTATCGGTGCCGGTTTTAAGGTTTACCAGTTCCATAACGGACTCCTGCAAGAAGGGGGCCGAAGCCCCCTGTTTTATTAGCGAGGCTTATACGCCCAGTTTCTGCCGCTCTTCAGCAATACGCTCTTTGATCGTTTCAACATTCATGTTGCCAGGCTTCTTGTTGAAAAGTTCTTCATACTGCTGACGGAGTGAGGCTTCATCTTCACTGAAGGTATTGGCATCGTTACCGGAAGCATCTTCCTTGTCCTCATCTTCAACCGGAGGTTCAGGCTGAGAATCAACAGGCAAGATGCCGCGCTTCTGGTCTGCCTTTTTCTTTGCCGCCTTCGCCGCTGCGTTGATCGGCTCCAGCGCCGATCCTGGCTCACCGTCATATTCAATCTCAGAGCCTTCCGGCCAGAGGTTGTTATGAATATGGGATAAGCGCAGGACGCGGTATTTTGCTTTTTCCATCGCAGCCACCTTAGCCTGTCACTTTGGAGCGGATTGGGTAGTATGGAGTGTTGTTGTCAACATCCAGGTTAATACCCGAGGTGAACGCACCAGCGGTCAGCGGGCCGGTACCGACCACGTAGTTGACACGAAGATATCGCTGAACACCTGCCGGAACCTTGGCAGAGAACAGGCGCTTACCAGCGGTCAGCGCTGCCAGTGCCAGCGTTCCGCTGTCGTACAGCGTGGTCCACGTGGAGTTATCCGGGCTGGTCTGCAACTGAACGTTCAGGGTTGCGGCACCAGCTGCTGTTGCAGTGGTATTCACGTTTGCCCAGAACTCCAGCGGGTAGCCAACGCCGATATCGCGGCGGGTGCCGTCGATAGGACCGAGGTCAACAACGTCAGTTGAAGCGCCGCCAGCAGTAACCGCCT